>JAPHTE010000384.1 GCA_026196445.1 Lysobacterales bacterium | reverse complement strand
TGCCGGCTGCCAGCCACAGGCCATACTCGGCGTCCTTGGCCACGAACACCCGGTCTATCAGGGGTTCGACAAAACGGATAAAAACAGCCTGCATCGCGGCGTCCAGGCTGACGCCGATTACACCGACAGCGAACATCAACCAGTAACGGCGGGTGTAGCCCCACAAGCGCTTGTACACCGCTCCCGGTGTCATGACGGCCTGCCCGGGCATTATTGCTTCTCGTCCTCGTCGATCCGTTCAGTCGCGATCGACAGCCGTTTGAAGCCAAGCTGCGCAGTCACATCCATCGCGGTGACAACGAAGTGGTGCGGGGTCTGCGCATCCGCACGCAATATCACCGGTACCTCGCGATCATCACCGGCGGCCTCTTCAAAGGCAGCCCGCAGGGTAACGGGCCGGCCGTCCACCAACTTGCGGTCGTTGAGGTAATACTGGCCGTTTGGATCGATCACCAGTTCAAAGGTAATGGGCTGATCCTGGGGGGTGGTGACATTCTGGGCTTCCGGCAAATCCACCTTCAGCACTGCCTGGCGCTCAAAGGTGGTACTGACCATGAAGAAGATCAGCAGTAGAAACACCACGTCGATCAGGCTGGTCAGACTGATTTCGGGGTCTTCAGTGCTGGATACTCTGAGCTGCATGATTATTCCGCCGTGTAGGTATGTTCAACGGGCTCGGCGTGGCCGCGCTCGATGCAATCGATCAGGGTAATGGCCTTTTCTTCCATGGAAATCACGTATTCGGCCACCACGCCTCTGAAAAAGCGGTAAAAGAAATAGCTGGGGATCGCCACGGTAAGACCAGCTGCCGTGGTTATCAGCGCCTTCGAGATACCGCCCGCCAGCACGTTCGCATCACCGACACCGGCGATCATGATGGTGGAAAATACCTCGATCATACCGATAACGGTACCCAGCAGACCGAGTAGTGGAGAGATGCCCGCGATGGTTCCGAGCGTGTTCAGAAAGCGCTCCAGTTCATGCACCACGTGGCGGCCACAGTCCTCAACGGCCTCCTTGATTACTTCCCTGGAGCGGCGCCGGTTCTCCAGCGCGGCTGCATATATACGGCCCAACGGTGAACCGGTACGCAATTGCGTAATATGGCGCTGGTCCAGCTCATGCCGGGCAGCCCAGTCTTCTACCTTAGAGCTCAATTCCCTGGGTATCACCCTGCTCTTGCGCAGGGTCCAGAAGCGTTCGATGATGATGGCAACTGCTAGCGTTGAACAAAGCAGGATGGGCGCCATCAACCAGCCGCCGGCTATGATGATTTCCAGCACGTTGATTCACTCCATTGACTAATGCTGGATGAATGATACCTTGTAGCAGCAACCGGCGCAGCCAGTCGCGATCAAATCCTTTGCCCGACCCCACCCAACCACGGCGTGAACATTGCACCTGCGGCGTGTGAAATCATGGCAAGTTACAGCTTCCATCTGCCGGGTAACGCCAGATGGCCTTGTGGACCCTGCGGGCAAAGCGCACCTTGATGCCACCTCGGCCATCAGCGATTATCCTGAGCCCGCCACACTGTGCCGTGTTCAGCACCGGAACATCCGCTGCCGCGTATCGGGCCAGCACATCCCCGTGCGGAAATGCGTAACGGTTATCCGCAGCGGCAGACACTAATGCCAGCACTGGCTGAACGGCCTCGATCAAAACCCGTGAAGATGAACTCGAGCTACCATGATGCGGCGCCACCAGTACGTCATGCCGCGCCAGACCCCGGCTCGCAAGCCTTCGCTCCACGGCCTCATCGATGTCGCCGCCCAGCAGAATGCCGAGGCCCGGACCTCTTACACTGAGCACGCATGAGCTCCTGTTGCCCAGGTACGGCAGGCCACTGGACGGATGCAGGATAGTCAATACCAGGTTACCACCCACCCATTCACGTGGTGCGATACAAGGCTCGATGCCGGGGCGCTGTTCCGGAAAACTACCGATAAAACGGGCATCACGGTACGTGTTGAGCAAACCCTGCAAGCCCCCGGCGTGATCCAGGTCTGCGTGGCTGGCAACAATCACGTCGGGATGGCGTCCGCTAGCCGTGATCATCGGCCTGATAGTGTTGTCTACGAGGTTCCAGCCGCCTTCACCCAAAATCCCGTTTCCCGGCCCGGTGTCATACAGCAACTGGAAGTTCTGCGTTGTCAGCAATACTGCCAAACCCTGCCCCACGTCGAGCATGTCGATATACGCGTGGCCCTCATCCAGCCAGGGTTTTGCCGGCCACATCAGTGGCAGAAATAACAACAAGCCGAGAAAACGCCCCGGGATACCACGCGGCAGCATCAACAGCACCGCACCGAACATCGCGATCACAACGGCCAATAAACCCGGGGAACGCGTGGCGCTGAAAAATGCGGGTTGCATTTGGCCCAGGCCATCGAGGAACAGCAACAGCCAGGCAGAGACGTGACCGGCAGCGTTGAGCAGGTAAACCGCCAGCGAGCCCGGGAGCCACATCAACGGCAGCGCCAGCAGGATCATCGGCACGACCAGCACGCTCACGACTGGTATGGCTACGAGGTTGGCCACCAGGCCAGGCAGGCTGGCCTGCTGAAACCAGTACATGCCAAGCGGTGCCATGACCAGTGAAATCCCCGCTTGGGCCAGCAATACGCGCCGCCAGGCGGGGACGGCGCCATGCCGCGGCACAAACAGCATTATCAGCACCGCCACGCAGCAGAATGAGAACCAGAATCCCGCACGCAATGGCGCGAATGGGTCGGCAATCAACACCAGCGCCAATGCCACCAGCCAGGCCTGCAAGGGGTGAATACTGCGCCTGGTTAGCACGACCAGCGTGGCAACCGTCAACATGATCAGCGCTCGTTGGGTTGAAACCCCAAAACCGGACAAAGCGGAATAGGATAAAGCTGCCAGCCAGGCCGTCACCCAGGGTAAAACCACACCAACACCTTGTCTGAAACCAAGCGTCATAAAAAGCAGGCCCAGCCTTCCCGTGTAGAAACCCAGCGCCGCCGCCAGGCCGATGTGCAAACCGGAAATGGCCAGCAGATGACCCGTGCCGGTAGCGGCAAGGATATTGCGATCGTGCTTCGACAGGTTCCGGCGGTCGGCTATCGCCAGGGCGGCCAGTACCCGGAACGCAGGTGCCTCCCCCGCCACGTCGCTCATTTTTGCCAGTACCTTTTCACGCCAGTGTTGCAGGTCAAATACGTCCGGCCCTGCCAACAATTCGTTGTCTCCCTTTTTGACCAGCGCACGGGCGCCGATGCCGTTGGCAAAATACCAGCGCTCGGCGTCCACCCCATGGAAGTTGACCCTGCCACGCGGTGTTCGTAACTCGAGTTGTAGCCGCCAGCGCTGTCCGGCTCGCAGCGGTGGGATGCCGTTGACCCGCTCGTTATCTCCAAAACGGTCCGCATACCAGGAGACGCTAAGCAGGGATGGAATGTATTTTGCAGCCCGTTCGGGCCGGAACCGAAATCGCACGACATCGCCGCGCCTATCGGGCAAGCTGGCGATGATGCCGTTTAGCGTGTGGACGGAGCCATTGTGTTCAGGTGGCAGGCGTTCAGACAGGCGCTCGTTGATGGACAAGGTGGCCAGCAGGAAACACAGCGGCGCTACGCAGTAAATTCGGCAGGCGGGCACCAGTGCGGTTGCAGCCGATACCAATAGCAACCACAAGACGGTGCTTGATGGCAGCGTGGATACAAACAGGAACGGGCTCACCGCTCCTGCAATGAGCAGGATCCAGAATTTCAAATACCCCCCTTATTCGCGAAATTCTAGATGGGTTTCAATACCCCCATATGCAATTCGAATTGCTGGTTCATGCGCCCCGCCAGACGCATGTCGTGCGTGACCATGACCAGGCTGGTATTCAATGCGCTATTCAACTCCAGCAGTTGTCCGAACACGTTCCGCGCAGTGCGTTCATCCAGGTTACCGGTCGGCTCGTCACCGAGTACGCAACCCGGGTTACCCACCAGGGCACGGGCCACAGCAGCACGCTGGCGTTCACCGCCGGACAATTCACCGGGCTTGTGGTCAAGACGTTGATCGAGCCCGACTTTTTCCAGAAGGTCGGTCGCCATCTGCCTGGCTTTGCTGCTTGATTCACCACGGATCAACAAAGGCATGGCGACATTTTCCAGGGCGGTGAATTCCGGTAACAAGTGGTGGAACTGGTAGATGAATCCCAATCGCGAGTTGCGTATGTCGCTTCGCTCCCTGTCACCCATTCCCCACAGTGATTTTCCATCGAGGAAAATTTCACCCTGATCAGGTTTGTCCAACCCGCCCAGCAAGTGCAACAAAGTGCTCTTACCGGCGCCCGAGGCGCCCACGATAGCGACCGAAGTCCCGGCCGGCACCTGCAGGTTAACGTCCTTCAATACCTCGACCCGCTTTGGTCCCTGTCGGAAACCACGGCTGATGCCCTGTGCACTCAATACCATGCTGCCCGGCTCATTCATAACGTAATGCCTCCGCCGGATCGGTCCTGGACGCGCGCCAGGCGGGGTAAAGGGTCGAGAGCAGGGACATGCCAAGGGACATGGCCGCAAACGCCACCACGTCGCCCTGGCGCAGGTCGGACGGCAACTCGGTGATGTAATAAATATCGGACGGGAACAAAGCAAAACCGAATAGTTGTTCAAGGTAAGGTACAACCGTGGCGATATTCTGCGCCAGCAGAATTCCGCCCACCACGCCCAGTGCGGTGCCGATCACACCGATCAGGCTGCCCTGCACGACAAATACCCGCATGATGGTGCCGCCGTGCGCACCCATGGTCTTCAATATGGCGATATCAGACTGCTTGTCGGTCACCACCATGACCAGCATGGAGATGATATTGAACGCCGCCACCGCGATGATCAGCGACAGGATCACCCACATGACGGACTTTTCGGTGCGCACGGCCTGGAACAGGTTGCCCCGTTCCTGGCTCCAGTCACGCACGCGGTAAGCGCCGTCAAGTTGGGCGGAGATTTCACGCGCCACCCACCAGGCGGAATCCAGGTCCACGAGTCTGAGGCGTATGCCACCGATGGAATCCTCGGGCATACGCAATAACCTCGCGGCATCGCTGATCTCGACCATGGCCAGGCCTGTATCGTTTTCATATTCGCCGAACTCGAACATGCCCACCACGGTAAAACGTTTCATCAACGGGCTGGCGCCCATCGGGCTGGCTTTCAGCCTGGGTGCAATCACCGTCACCTTGTCACCCAAATCGACCTGCAGACGCATGGCCAGGCCAGCGCCAAGCACGATTCCGTACTCCCCGCCGCGCAATCCGTCCAGGCTGCCGCGGACCATGTGGCTGCCGACTTCGGAAACCGTCACCTCGTATTCCGGGTCTATGCCTCGAACCAGCGCCGCGCTCGATCCGTTGGCCTGCAGCCAGGCGCCGACTTCGATGTAAGGCGCCGAGGCGACTACGTCATCGCGTTCGTTCACGTGGCGAATTACTTCGCGCCATTCATTCAGCGGCCGCTCCAGGGGCTGGATGGTGGCGTGCGAAATCGCACCCAGGATGCGAGCACGTAGTTCCTTCTCGAAGCCGTTCATCACCGAGATCACCGTAATCAGCGTGGTCACACCCAGCGCGATCCCCAGCATCGATGTCAGGGAGATAAACGAAACGAAGTGGTTTTGCCGCTTGGCCCGCAGGTAACGCAGACCGATAAAAGCGGATAGTGGTTTATGCATATGCGAATTAGACCACAACACCCGCCGGCCAACCAGTTGCAATCGCCCGGATGCCTGTAGGAAACCACGCCGATCATTTCAATCCTGTTGTCCACTTGACCGAGGATCCATTGGTGGTATTTTGCACTGAAAACCGGATTAGTGGAGGATGTACGGGTTGGCTCTCAGGCGCGCGACAGCCAGGTCGATGAACGACCTGATCTTGGTATTGGCTTGTCGCCCTTCGAGATGAACGATGCTGACCGGAAGCGGTTTGCTCTCGTGGCCAGGCAGTATGCGCTCCAATGAACCATTGTCAAAATCCTCGCCAACCTGATAGGACATCAGGCGGGTGATTCCGAGTCCTTGCCTGGCCGCTGATATAGCGGTTCCATTTTGGCAACAGTACAGGCTTGGGGAAACTTTCACCGCCTTATTTCCTGCCTTGGATTCAAACCGCCACGTCGTCGAGGGCTCAACCGTGGATGCATGAATAATTGCATGATCCGCGAGCTCGGACGGGTGCCCGGGCACACCGTGTTCTTTCAGGTATGCAGGCGAGGCGCATACGACCTTCTGAACACTCCCAACCCGGGTCGCATATACACTCGAGTCCTTGAGGTGGCCGATTCGGATAGCAACGTCCAAACCCTCTTCGAGAATATTGCTGACACGATCGTAGAACAGCGCCCTCACCTTCACGAGCGGGTATTGTTTCATGTACTCCGCTATTACTGGCAATACGTGTTTTTGCCCGAACAGAACCGGCGCAGTCACGGATAAGACACCCTTGGGTTCAGCATAACTTCCACCTGCCCTGGCCACGGCCTGCTCGACATCTTCCAGAATGCACCTGGTGTCTGCCAAAAATCGGGCGCCGGTCTCCGTGAGGCGAACGTGGCGAGTGGTTCTATTGAACAAGCGTACGCCCAGGGCATTCTCAAGCTTGGCGATAGACCGGGTTACGGCCGGGGCTGACAAGTCTAGCCTGCGACTGGCAGCGACGAAACTTCGACATTCCGCAACCTCGACGAAAACTTTCATTGAATCGAGCTTATCCATTGATACCGGTATTTATCCGTTATTACCTTTATTTCAATAACTGTAATAGATAATTAATTTTTAGTCTAATTATTTATGTATTAATTAATTGTATGCTGCCTTCTCGAATCCAAATCCACTAAGGAGTTAACCATGTCCCGTATACCTACACCCATATCCATTGAAGCCGCACCTGCAGCCTCCCGGGGATCGCTTGAAGCGGTCAACAAGCTTCTGGGCAGCGTCCCCAACATGTTTCGCATTATCGCCAACAGCCCACAGACCCTCGCAGGCTATCTTGGCCTGAGCGGTTCGCTCGGCTCAGGTTTGCTGAACGCCCAGACCCGTGAGCGGATTGCCCTTGCCGTTGCCGAGGTCAACGGTTGTAACTACTGCCTGGCCGCCCACAGCTACCTTGGCTCCAACCTGGCCAGACTGAGTGCCACCGAAATGGAAGCCAATCGTCGTGGCACCTCCGGTGATGAAAAAGCCGCTGTTGCCGTTGGGTTCGCCGCCAAGATTGCAGCGAAGCGCGGTAAGGTTTCTGACCGCGATTTGCAGGCTGTTCAAGCTGCGGGTTACAGCGATGCCGAGATCGTGGAAATCATAGGCCACGTCGCCGTGAACACGCTCACGAACTACATCAACGAAGTACTGGGAACCGAAATCGACTTTCCAACCGTCACCGGTCGGGCGGCATGAGTCTGCGTCCGGGCGGCGGGTTCGCCGCCCGGATGACTTATCAGGGCTGAGCACCCGGACCTTGCGCACAAATGAGGTACACCTAAGTTGGTTCACACTAGCGACATCGCCTTCACGGAAAGCGTGAAGGCCATCCAGTTCCGCAAAGGCTCCCGGAAAATATACGCCCGGATGGAACAAAGCAGCGGCTGGCAAACAGAAATAACGCCTGGCCTGGCCAGCATCGTCGCCAGGCAAAGGAGTTTCTTCCTGGGGACCGCCAACGCCGAAGGTCAGCCGTACATCCAGCATCGCGGCGGCCCTCCGGGTTTTCTGAAGGTGATTGACGAGAAAACTCTCGCATTTGCTGATTACAAGGGAAACAGGCAGTTCATCAGCCAGGGCAATCTGGCTGAAAACCCCAAAGCCCTTATATTCCTAATTGATTACGCCGAAAGAACCCGAATCAAAATCTGGGGGCGTGCAGAGGTGGTTGAAGACCGCCCAGAGTTCCTGGCTGAACTGATGCCCAGCCAGGGTGAATACCGCGCACGGGCGGAACAGGCAGTGGTGTTTACCGTCGAGGCCTGGGACCGAAACTGCCCGCAACATATTCCGCAGCTGATCGAGCGTGAGAAAGTGGACAAGCTCCTGGACGAGCAACATCGCCGAATCGAAGAACTGCAGGAGCAGGTACGCTTGCTGAAATCCAAAAGTCACCAGCAAGCAGGCTCCACGTGAATTCCCTGTAATGCCACAAGGCAACTCATTTGCAGTAAGCTTGCGGTATGAACGCGCAGGTAAGCACGGAACCCGAACACCGACAGGCGATTCCCGCCTGGGCAGCGCTACTGAACCGATTTACTGACCATGCCGTCCATGACTTTCTCGGTGGCCCACGGCCCTGGAAGTTCGCCTGGGTGATCAATTTCCAGAAGTGTGGAACTTTTATTTTTCTCGGCCTGCTGATGTGGCACTACCGGAATTTCTCGACCCAGGCATGGATCTACCTGGCCATGCAGGGCAGCTACGGCCTGGCCTGGTTTATCAAGGACATGGCGTTTCCCGACCCGGCCTGGCAGCGCAAGATCACTATCGGCGGTGGTGTCAATGCATTCCTCGGCGTGCTGGGCTGGTACTGGGTGTTCGGCTGGCTGCTGATTTCCGGTATCTCGTCCCCGGGCTACCCCCTGCCCGATGGAGCCTGGTATGCGTTGTGCATCACCATGTGCCTGCTCGGCACTACCATCATGCTGACGGCAGACGCGCAGAAGTTTTTTACCCTTCGCCATCGGCCCGGCCTGATCACCGGGGGCATGTTTCACTACGTGCGTCATCCGAATTATTTGGGCGAAATGATGATCTACGGCAGCTTCGCGTTGATGGTATGGCACTGGCTGCCGGTGTTGGTGCTGGCCTGGGTATGGGTTGGTATATTTGCAGTCAACATGGTCCACAAGGAAGCCAGCCTGTCACGTTACC
>JAPHTE010000400.1 GCA_026196445.1 Lysobacterales bacterium | reverse complement strand
GGCATCGCCTTCATGTGTCAGCGGCAGGTTGCTGCGACCGATGACAATACCGTCGCACGACGCCAGCGCGCCTTCCTCGTGGGTACCCAGTGGGTCGGTGATCGTGGCGAGCCTCTGTCCCTTTTCCACCGCGCTGCCCAGCTTGACCTTGTTGGTGACAATACCGCTGACAGGCGCCCTGACCCAGACCGTGGATTGCGCCAGGACCGGCGTCGGGGGTTGGCTCCGGCGGCTGTGGGCCGGCAGCATGCCGATGGTTCGCATGACGTTGATGATCCCACGTAAACCGGCCCGGATGCTGGTCTCGTCGAAACGCAGTGCCTCGCCGGCTTCGTAGGTCAACACCGGCATACCGAGTTCAGAGGCGCAACTACGTAGTGATCCGTCGCGGATATTGGCATTGATAATGACCGGAACGCCAAATGCGCGGGCCAGTTCGAGGGTCTCCTGCTCGGAAAGGTTGCCGCGTATCTGTGGCAGGTTGGAGCGATTCAACGCGCCGGTATGAAGGTCGATGCCATAGTCCGAATTGGTGACGATGTGCTTGCGAAAGGTATTGGCCAGGCGCGCAGCGATAGAGCCTTTCGCGCTGCCGGGAAACGAGCGGTTCAGGTCGCGGCGATCCGGCAGGTATCGGGATTGATGCAGAAAACCGTGGACATTGACGATGGGTATGGCGAGCAGTGTGCCGCGTATCGAACGCAGGATTTTCCGTTTCAGCAGGCGCCGGATGATTTCAACGCCGTTGAGTTCATCGCCGTGGATGGCGGCGGAAACGAACAGGGTTGGACCTGCACTTTTACCGCAGATGACCTGCATTGGCATGGATAGCGGGGTGGCGGTGTAGAGGTCCCCGACAGGCAGGCTCAGGTTGGCGCGCTGGCCGGGTTTGACCACGGTTTCATCAATCGTGATGGCTTGGTTTGCGGTGCGTTTGATCATGTGCCAGTTACCATGCTCCTGCGTTTTTTACCCACCAGGTACGAGCGGGATGGGTCGACCTGTGCCCGGCCTTTCAGAGCGGTTCGTCCGAGCAGCATCCTGAACAGCATGTTGTCACGTGCGGTCAGGGTGATTTCGATGGGCCAGGAATGCGGTCCGATGCTCAATTGGGTTTCGATCACCAGCCGCTTTTCCCTGTGACCACCCGAATCGGTCACGGCCCGTTCGTCAATGACGTCCGCCGTGCACGAAATGACCCGCGCTTCATTAGCTTGCAGTGGATGAATACAGAAAGTGACCCGCTGTACGCCGTTGTGAGTGAAAGGTGTCACTTCGAAAGCGTGCAGGGCCGAAGTCCGCGCACCGGTGTCGACCTTGGCCTTGATACCGGGTATCCCCAGGTCAGGCAGACTGACCCACTCGCGCCAACCCAGGGTAAGCGGCTTGTCCGATGGCATAGATGTGGATCCTCCTGGCTGGGTTGCGCGATGCAACACCGGGACACCGTCCGGTGTTAAAAAAAATTTTGACCTGTATGCAGGCCGCCCGTGACGAACTGCGCGAACACATGCCTGTTCGCACAAAACACCTTGCAATTAGTCTACCAGCTTTATTCGGAATCCCAGGTTTTTCTTGGAACAGGCTCGTTTATTCGGATATGGACGGACCGCCACTACCGGCTTGAACAAGAATGGTTGCGACCCGCTGGGCCGCGTCAATTCAAGCCGATAATTGACGTTAAAATCAGGCCGCGGCTTCCGTGGCTGGTTCGTCCTCGGTAGCCGGAAATATCGGCAAGTAGTGCACCGCGAGAAGGAACACGATGGTACCGCCGGTGATAAATGCCAGCGACACGGCTATTTCCATCCAGGTCGGGAGATAGTGGAGTTGGTCACCGACGTCCATCCCGATCCAACAGACATTGATCCGGTTGAGCACAACGCCCATCATCACGAGTAACGAGGCTGCAAGCAGTCCATTTGGCTCGTTACGGAAGCCCCTGAATGACAGCATGATTGCAGGTAAAACCGCACCTCCCACCATTTCCAGCAGGAACAGGCGACTCTGTAAATTTGGCACCAGGATCAGGTCCAGGTGTCCCCGAACCGCAAGGTCAGCAAATTTCACGATCAGGTAAAGGTACAGGACGACAGCCGCGGCCCTGCCCAAATCGGCCAATAGTGGAGTTTCGAGGCCACGGTGAAGAATCTTGGCTGAAAAAAATGATTCGACGATGACCACGCACATTCCGGCAGCCACCGCAGAGATCAGGAAGAACGCAGGTATCAGCGGCGAGTACCACAGTGGATACAGTTTACCCGGTACGATCAGGTACAGGGATCCCAGCGAAGACTGGTGCATGCTTGACAGGATCACGCCGGCAATGACAACCGGTATCGTGGTGACCTTGACCAGTTTCAATAGCTTGGTTAATCCGAGCCGCTCGAGTAAAGGCGGACTGCTTTCAATGGCGAGTACCGTTGAATAAAGTATCACGCACCAGGTCACTTCGAACATCACTGAGTGGTGTTGCCACATCACCAGCGGGTGCCACCAGTTCAATGGGCGGCCGATATCGATAAACAGTGCCACCGCGACCAGCATATAGCCCAAAAATGCTGTCAGTACGGTTGGTCTCAGTATGGGCTTGAAGCGGTCGATGCGAAAGATATGTACAGTCGCTGCGATGACAAAGCCTCCGGCGGCCAGGGCGACGCCGGCGAACACGTCACCGCCGATCCACAAACCCCAGGGCGCGGCGTCATTGATCCCGGCAACCGCACCGAGTCCTTCGCTGAACCGCCGGATCAGTATCCAGAGGGCCGAAACCCAGATGCAAAGAACGGTAATGGCCGTGACCGGCTTCAGGAAACGTGGCCTTTTGTCATAGATCAGGCACAGGGTCACCCAGACCAGGACGGCGGCGCACAGCCCTATAAAAACCCAACCGTTCATTCGGACACCTCCCGCTTTTCGGTTTCCTTTTTCATTTCGGGTCCTTCGCGCCGGTTAAGGCTCCATGCCACGGTCCCGAAAAGGCCGGCCATCGTGGCGGCCATGATTGGAATCTTTGAGAGTACATCCCAGGTAAGCGGTGGCATCGGCGCTGTCGCCAGGCCGGATTTGAACCCCAGGTTTTCAAAAGGCACGTCGGACAGGTAAAGCCAGGCAGTTCCACCCGCTTCTGTCTCGCCGTAGATGTGATCGACGTATCGTTCTGGCCGTGCCTGGATCCGTGACTGGGCCTCGAACAGCAACTCGTCACGCCGGCCAAATTTCAATGCGCCGGTAGGACAGGATTCGACGCAGGCAGGCAACTTGCCTTCCGCAAGCCGCTTACGGGTGCAGAACTGGCATTTTCCAATGACGGAAAACATACCCCCTTCCCATTCAAACTTGGGAACATCGAACGGACAGGCCATGATGCAGTAACGGCAACCGATACAGCGATCCGCGCTGTAGAGAATCGGCCCGAGTTCCGACTTGGTCATCGCTCCGACCGGGCATACGGATACGCAGGTGGGCTTCAGGCATTGCATGCACTGGCGCTTGACGTTGCGGGTCACCTCGATGTCATTGGCGTCGCGGCCAGTCTCCGCATTGACGACGGTCCACTGGTCAAAACGTAATTCCTGCCGGTCCCATGCGCCGGGAAAATCCTGGGTCAAATCGACGTTTCTTGGCAGGTCATTGGCTTGTTTACAAGCCCGCATGCAGGCCCGGCATCCGATACAGCGGGTGATATCCACCAGCGCGGAAGGGGTTTCTGAAAAAGATGCCTTTTCTGAACTCGCTTCGACGCTGGCCGCTGAAATGACACTGAGGCCCGTTCCGCCTATCAGGCCCTGTAGGAAGCGTCTGCGATCAAGCGCGGTCTTGTCAGTCTTGTGCTGGGTCTTTTTCATTTCTTTCCAATCTTTTCAAGATTTCCATTTTTTCCTGTCTTTGCCTTTCTTCCCTTCTGGCCCGCCTTTCCGCTCGCATCATCTTTCTTTCTTTTCTCAGCCTTTCGAAGAAAAACCAGCCAAACATCCAGCCGAGCAGCAAGCCAACTACGAGGCCCAGGACTGATACCGTCCAAAGTTTTTTCCGGGCGCTATCGAGCATCCAGTTCAAATCCGTCACTTCCTCATATAATTCCACGGCGTTTTTGCCGCCGGTGAGGTATTCGCCTTTGGTCGCCTCGAACAACTCCTCGCGCATTTCAGGCAACTGGGCGCTGCTGTGCACCGTGTCCGCATGGCAACGGCTACAAATCTCGGCGCCGACAAAAAGCGTGTGGGCGGCCGCGCCGGCACCCTCGATGACATCGGTTTCAACGGACACCGGCATATGGCAGGTGTTGCAATGCAGTCCTTCCTGTTGGTGGGTTGCATGGGCAAAATCCTCCAGGCGCTGCGAGTGACATGCGCCACACAGGTGATCTCCTCCATCTGAGCGCAAGGTTTGCTGATGGACACCATGACAGTCGAAACAACGAATTCCACTTTGGCCATGCTTGCTCATCTGCCATTCACCGAATGTCTGCTTGTGGCAATTGCGGCAGACTTCCGACGTGACGGGCAGTGGCATTTCAGCGTCTTTTTTGGAATGCCCCTTGTCCATGATGCCGTGACAGGATTCGCAGGTCACACCGGGGAATGCAAAAGTTTCCGTCTCCATGTCTGCACCGGTGGCATGACAGGCAAGGCAGGAGAACTCACTTCCCGACTTTTGCCAGACTTCCTGGAAGGCAGAATCTTCGTAGGCCATGGCATGAGGTGAGTTTGCCCACTGTTCATGCACTTCCTTGTGGCACATACGACATCTTTTTGGCCCTTCGTAATCGGCCGCCTGCACAACAGAAGCGAAAGCAAAGAGAATCACTAAACAAAGCACTTTCCTGGTAATTAAGATCATCATCATATCCTTGTAAGGAGGCCCGCCTGGGAAGCGGATTTATCTGATAACTCCCGTGCAGCATACTCTCCTGTATGAAGAGTAAAATGACCTATATCAACTACATAATCGCTATCTCAATCATTATGTGTATGTGGTTGAAACAGATGCTGGTTGGAGGCCTGAAATTACATAAAGCATCATTGCCGGGTTGCAATTCAGCGGTTGGT
>JAPHTE010000502.1 GCA_026196445.1 Lysobacterales bacterium | reverse complement strand
TACGCGGTCCTGGGCGGTCAGCAGCTCGCGCTCGACCGCCGGTTCGGGAAAGCCCAGTGTGATACTCAGCAGAAATCGATCCAGTTGCGAATCCGGCAGCGGGAAGGTGCCGACCAGGTCGAGCGGGTTCTGGGTCGCAATGACAAAAAATGGCTCCGGCAATATATGCGTCGAGCCTTCTATGGTGACCTGGCCTTCGGCCATGGATTCCAGTAGTGCGCTTTGTGATTTCGGTGTGGCACGGTTGATTTCATCAGCCAGGACCAGTTCCGAGAAAATCGGGCCCGGGTGAAATTCGAATTTTTCCCGGTCACGCCGGTAAATCGAGACCCCGAGGATATCGGCCGGCAACAGGTCCGAAGTGAACTGGATACGCTGGTAGCGCGCTCCAATCACGGTTGCCAACGCGTGGGCCAGCGTGGTTTTCCCAACGCCGGGCAGGTCCTCGATCAACAGGTGGCCCCGCGCCAGCAAACAGCTGAATGCCAGTTTTACCTGCTGTTCCTTGCCCATCACGATGCTGTTGACGATGTTCACAGCCGCCTTCAGACGCTTGATTCTGGGATTTTCGGAGGAGGCTCTTTTTAATTGGATTTCAGTCATCGTTTGGTTTCCAGCAGTCCGTTGCCTTTACTCGGCAGGAATGGTCACATACCGCAGGCCGTCATTGACCCTGCACCCAGTATACATTTCCGGCCCTGGATTCACATGCCGGGGCCGGGCGGCGCTTGTACACCAGCCAACCCCGGCTGTCGGCTTACGTTGGCCCGGCAGCTTCACTCACCGGCTTTCCGGCCGCGGTAAACTGTTCCGGCGGAAAGTCATCGACTGCAATAACACTCCGGGTGGCCCTTTGTGCAAGGCGCACCATTTGAGCCTGTTCTTCGGTGATCACGCCGCTCTCGGTCGCACGCTTGACGAGGCCCTCGTAGTTCTCAAAATTGACCGTTTTGCCAAGCGCGTTCCGGATCGCCTGCTCGGCAGGCGCCGCTTCCAGGACCAGGTGAAATGCCCGGTTGACACGGCCGGTGGCGTCGTCACGGTCCGAGATGAACACGCCATCGGTCAGCCGGTCACGGCTCTCGTTTTCACTCAGCAGCAGCCTGGCTACGGCCTTGACCGTCTTGTCGGTGGGCCCGGGCGACGATAATCCGAGTGGAAATACGATCAGTCTCACGACATGGCCAAGCACCGGCACCGGGAAGTTCCTGATGACACCAAGCAGGGCTGCCTGGATCCGCTGCAAGCTGTCTTCCATGCTCCACTCGAGCAGTGGCAGGTCAGCGGACGGGCGGCCGTCGTTCTCAAAACGCTTCAAGGTGGCGCTTGCCATATACAGGTGGATCAAGGCATCCGCCATCCTGCCGGACAACTTTTCCTTGAACTTGAACTTGCCGCCCAGCAAAACCAGCACGGCGTCGGCCATGAAAGCAAACGCCGCGCTCATGCGGCTCAAACGCCTGTAATACCGGGCGTGCGGCCCGCGTACCGGCGCCGGCACCATCCTGCTGCCGGTTAGCCCCAGTAAAAGACTGCGCACCATGTTGCTCAGGATAAAGCCAATATGGGAAAACAGGGCGTTGTCGAAGATGCGCCTGGCCTGGCTGTTGGCCTGACCGGTGACGGCGTTCATCTCTTTCAACAGATAGGGATGGGCGCGAATAGCGCCCTGGCCGAAGATGATCATCGAGCGCGTCAATATGTTGGCGCCCTCGACGGTAATGGCAATCGGCAAGGCCTGGTAAGCGCGCGCGAGGTAATTGTTCGGCCCCAGGATGATGCCCTTGCCACCGTGTACGTCCATGGCGTCGTTGATGCACTGGCGGTTGCCCTCGGTCAACTGGTACTTGTTGATGGCAGACAGTACGCCGGGTTGTTCACCGGCATCCAGCGCCACCAGGGTCAGGGTTCGGGCCGCGTCCATGCGGTAGGTTCGGCCACCGATCCGGGACAGCGGTTCTTCGACACCGCCAAACCGGCCAATCGGCACGTCGAACTGCACGCGGATGCGGGCATAAGCGCCGGTCAGCAGGGCCGCCATCTTGCCGCCAGCCACCCCCAGTGACGGCAGCGATATTGCACGTCCGGCCGCAAGGCTCTGCATCAGCATGCGCCAACCCTGGCCGATGCGCTCCTGGCCGCCGATCACCCACTCCATGGGGATAAACACGTCCTTGCCTCGGGTGGGGCCGTTCATGAATACCGCGCCGATCGGCATATGCCGGTTGCCGATCTCGACACCGGGGGTCTCGGTCGGGATCAGGGCGCAAGTGATTCCGAGATCTTTTTCGTCGCCGAGCAGACCATCCGGGTCGCGTACCTTGAATGCGAGACCGAGCAGCGTTGCGACCGGTGCCAGCGTGATATAACGCTTATCCCAGCTGACACGCAAGCCAAGCACTTCCTCTCCCCCGAATTCACCCCTGCAGACTATACCGGTGTCCGGCATCGAGCCAGCGTCCGAACCCGCTAGCGGGGATGTCAGTGCAAAGCAGGGTACTTCCTCGCCACTGGCCAAACGTGGCAGGTAATGCTTTTTCTGTTCTTCCGTTCCGTAATGCAGCAACAATTCCCCGGGCCCCAGGGAATTGGGCACCATTACGGTCACCGCCGCGGTGACGTTACGGCTGGAGAGTTTCATGACCACGGCCGAATTGGCTTGTGCCGAAAATCCGAGACCGCCGTATTTCTGCGGAATGATCATGCCGAAAAAGCCGTGTTCACGGATATATTTCCACGCCGTATCGGGCAGGTCTTGGTGTTCGTCACAAACCTGCCATTCATCCAGCATCAGGCAGAGATCCTCGACCGGGCCGTCGAGGAACTCCTGCTCACGCTCATCGAGCGACGGGGCAGGGTACTTCAATAACTGGCGCCAACGCGGCTTGCCGCTGAACAGTTCCGCGTCCCACCACACGGTGCCTGCTTCGAGCGCCTCGCTTTCGGTCGGGGATAGTTTTGGCATGACCTTGCGGTACAAGCTGAACAAGCGGTTACTGATCAGCAGGCGGCGTAAGGGTTTGACTGCAAAACCAGCCAGGCTGACGGTCCATATTCCATAGGACCAGCGGAACCAGCCTGGAATTTCAAAAAAATGCCGCAGCTCGGTGAAGGCAAACGTCAATCCCGCCAGGATGGCGATGGAAATCAACAGTGGTATGCGGTAATAAGCCAGTAAGAGCAATGACAAGATGAGTATAGCCAGAAAAAGGGCAGTCATGTATGTCCTCGCTTCAGCGTGAAGAGTCTCAACTTCCGTTCGCTTTTGTCGGTCCTGGCCAGCGAACTCCCAAGTGATCGTCAGTTACCCCGTGGCTATGATAGGGTTGCCCGAACGACAGGGTCAAGACAACGCGGTCAAATGCGTCAGCGGCCGATTGCAAGCAGAACCGTGGCAGCTTAAAATTACAGGTTGGTTCCGGCCCCAAATCCATACAAGAAATTATTCTTTTATTATCTGACATATCAAATATTTATAGGGAGTTATTAAGTGTCTGTTGAACGTACACTATCGATTATCAAGCCCGATGCGGTGGCAAAAAACGTGATCGGAAAAATCTACAGCCGGTTTGAAGAAGCGGGGCTGAAGATCGTGGCGGCCCGCATGCAGCATCTGAGCCGTGAAGAAGCCGGCGGATTTTACGCGATTCACGAGGGCAAACCGTTTTACGAAGCCCTGCTTGATTTCATGACTTCCGGCCCCGTGATGATCCAGGTCCTGGAAGGTGAAGATGCCATTGCGCAGAACCGCAGGATCATGGGCGCCACGAATCCTGCCGAAGCCGAGCCGGGTACCATCCGCGCTGATTTTGCCAAGAGCATCGACGCCAACGCCGTGCACGGGTCAGACGCCCCGGAAACAGCCAGGACAGAGATTGCTTATTTCTTTGGCGAATAGTCCGACACAACCGGGGGTCGCTGCAGACCTCGGCATAAACCGTGTGAACCTGCTTGGTCTTGACGAGAGGGGTTTGCGTGATTTTTTTGAGTCCATCGGTGAGAAACCGTTCCGTGCGCAGCAGGTGATGAAGTGGGTGTACCACCACTCGGAAACCCGCATTGCCGAGATGACCAACCTGGGTCTGGCTTTGCGCGGGAAACTGGACAAGTTGGCTGAGATCAAGCCGCCTGCGGTGCTGGACGAGCAACATTCCGCCGACGGTACCATCAAGTGGCTGATCGGTCATGAAGGCGGTGGCAACGCCGTCGAAACGGTTTACATCCCGGAGCCACGGCGCGGCACGTTGTGTGTCTCCTCGCAGGTCGGATGCGCCCTGAACTGTACATTTTGCGCTACAGGCGCACAGGGTTTCGCCCGCAACCTGACGACTGCTGAAATTATCGGGCAGGTCTGGCTGGCAGCCAGGGCGCTCGGGCACGAGCGCAACGGCCAGCGCCGCATCACCAATATCGTCATGATGGGCATGGGCGAACCGTTGCTGAACTTCGAAGCCGTCGTGCCTGCCTTGTCGCTGATGCGCCACGACCTGGGTTTTGGCTTTGCCGCCAAGCGGGTCACCGTCAGCACCGCCGGCCTGGTGCCGGGTATTGACCAGCTCAAGGACGCTATCGATGTAGCACTCGCGGTTTCCCTGCACGCACCGGATGACGCCACACGCACCGCCTTGGTACCACTGAACCGCAAGTACCCCATCGCGGAATTGCTCAAGGCGTGCAGGGAGTACGTTTCGGAGAAGCACAAGCGTACAGTCACGTTCGAATACACGCTGATCGACGGTATCAATGACCACCCGGAACAGGCGCATAAGCTGGTAAAATTATTGCGAACGGTACCGAGCAAGCTGAATCTGATACCCTTTAACCCGTTTCCCGGCACCCGCTACCGCTGTTCGAGCCCGGAACGCATTGCGGAGTTCCAGGAGATCGTCATGCAGGGAGGCCTGATCGCCACGGTCAGAAAGACCCGTGGTGAAGACATCGCGGCTGCCTGCGGTCAGTTGGCGGGCAAGGTGAAAGATCGTACCAGGCGAAGCGAGCGTATTAAATTGCAGATGGCGGAAACCACATCATGAACAAGACCCTACGCATGGCCGGCGGCAAACATTGGCGAAGCCTGCCCATCCTTCCGCTGTTGGCGCTGGCCTGCATGGCACTGCTCAACGCCTGCGTGTCCGCGCAGACCGGCCCGGATGAACGCGGTGAAAGCCGCAAGTCAGCGGAGTTCAATACATCGCTGGGTCTCGAATACATGAACCGTGGCCAATTCGAGGTGGCACTGGGTAAATTGAAGAAGGCCCTCAGCGCAGATCCCGATTACGCGCCTGCGCAGACCGTCACGGCCATACTGTACGAACGCATCGGCGAAGACGCCCTGGCCGGTAAACACTATCAGAAGGCGTACGAGGCTGACCCGGATGATGGAGACGTCAATAACAATTACGGCACCTACCTGTGCAAAACCGGCAACAAGGCAAAGGCGATCGGCCATTTCATGAAAGCACTGGATGACCCGTTTTACAGCACACCAGCGGTGGCCCTGACCAATGCCGGATCCTGTGCGCTGGGAGAAGGCGAGTTGGCCGAGGCCGATGGTTACCTGCGCCGTGCCTTGAAAATTCAAGCGGATTTCCCGGACGCCCTGATCAATATGGCCGACCTGAATTTCGAAAAACAGAGTTACCTGACTGCGCGGGCATTCATTCAGCGCTATGAGGCCGTCGCGAACCACACACCCTCGAGCCTGATGCTCGCTTTCCGGGTAGAAGCAGCCCTCGGCGACGAACAGTCGGCGGTTGAATACCGGCGCACGCTGGAAGCCAGGTTCCCGGATTCCGAAGAGGCCGACGAGGCCCGGAGGTCGCGTTCACAATGAACCAGCAGCCTCAGCTCATTCCGATGCAGACGGGCGACTACCTGAGGCAACTCAGGCTGGAACGCGGACTTTCGCTGGAGAAAGTGGCTCAGACGCTCAAGTTGAACAAGCAGTTATTGGACGACATCGAAGCGGACAGGGCGCTGTCAATTGCCCGGGTCTACAGGGATGGTTACATCAGGACCTACGCGCGCTATCTGGGCGTGCCGGCGGACAAGCTGGAATCTTTGCTCGCCACTGGCGAACAATCATCGACCAGAGCGGTTGAACCCGGCGTACGCAACATATTTTCCCCGCCGTCGCGCCGCAACACGGCGGACCGCTGGCTGCGCGCCACCAGCTATGTGCTCGCTTCCCTGTTGATTGGCACCCTGGCCTGGCAGTTCACGCACGAAGCGGTGCGGTTGTCACAAAACGGTTCCCAATTGCAGAATCCGGCAGAAGCCAGCGCCGCTGACACCGGGGATAAGCCGCCACAGGCATTCGAAAGCACCGTGGAGGCCTCGATAGCGACTTTGGGCGCACTGCATGATCCACAGGCAGCAGATCCGGCTGAAAAAGCCTGGCAGGCGATTACAAGCACACCGCTGGCCGAGGGTGAAAGCAGCCTTCAAATCAGTGTGTCGGCTGACAGCTGGATTGAAATTGTGGACGCGACCGGCCAGGAACTGGAAATGGACCTGTTGCGCGGTGGCAGCAACGAATATTATCACGGCCAGCCGCCCTTCAGGATCCTCGTGGGCCGTGCTTCAGCCGTGCGTC
>JAPHTE010000476.1 GCA_026196445.1 Lysobacterales bacterium | reverse complement strand
ACTGCGGATCAGCCCGCAGCGCGAGGGTACAATACAAATCGTTGATATATTTGATAAGGCACGTAATAACATTAAGTTAGAAAACTTAAGTGAGAAATTACTTGAGTTTATTCCGCACGGTTGTTGCAACGGTTACCTGGTCAAAATGGCAGGTATGGATCATGGGTCTGGACAAGCTGCTTGATCACCACCACCGACAGGTGAACCGCAAGGCCTGGAGTGACCTGCACCAATTCGCCGAGGCACTGGTGAAGGCTGACCAACTTAAAATCGTCAGTGACAGCGTCTCGCCGAAGCTACAGGTTACCGCCTTGTGCCATCGCAGCCTGCTGAATGACGGGCCTGCCCTGTTGTTCGAAAACCCGGCTGGCCACAGTATGCCGGTACTGGGGAACCTGTTTGGCAATCGCCAGAGAATCCTCGCGGCACTCGAACTCGAACGTGACGAGGACCTGCGCTCCCTGGGTGCTGAACTGGCATTCCTGCGCAATCCGCACTTGCCGGATTCAGGCAAATCGGCGCTCGACGCCGTACCCGGACTCGCGAGATTGGCTCACGTGGCTGTAAAGAAGAAGGACAAGGCCCCGTGGCAGGAACACGTGATCGAAGGCCCGGATGTGGATCTCGATGCCCTGCCCGTCTCCACCTGCTGGCCGGAAGACGCCGGCCCGCTGATCACCTGGGGCATGGTCATCACGAGAGGCCCCAACAAGCCACGCGTCAACCTGGCCATTTACCGGCAACAGCTCATCGGCAAGAACAGGCTGATCATGCGCTGGTTGCCGCACCGTGGCGGCGCTCAGGATTTACGCGAGTTCCAGCAGGCCAGCCCCGGTAAACCATTCCCGGTATCCGTGGTCATCGGCGCCGACCCTGCTACCATACTGGCCGCGGTCACCCCGATTCCGGATACGCTTTCGGAATACCAGTTCGCGGGCCTCTTGCGCGGGCGCAGGAGCCGTGTCGTCAATTCGGCGGTCACCGGCCTGCCCGTGCCTCAGGGCGCGGAAATCGTACTCGATGGACACATTTTCCCGGACGATATGGCCACCGAAGGCCCATTTGCCGACCACACGGGGTATTACAACACCACCGGCGAGTTCCCGGTGTTCACCGTGGAACGAATCAGCCACCGCGCCGACCCGTATTACCTGACCACCTACATGGGCAAACCGGGCGAGGATGAGCCCTCGGTCATGGCCGCCGCATTGAACGAGATGTTCATCCCGTTATTGCAGGAACAGTTTCCGGAAATTGTGGACTTTTACCTGCCGCCGGAAGCCTGCTCCTACCGCGTCGCAATCGTCAGTATCAAGAAGCACTACCCGGGACACGCGCGTCGCATCATGTTCGGTATCTGGTCGTGGCTCAGGCAGTTCACCTACACCAAGACCGTTATCGTGGTGGATGACGATATCGACGCACGCAACTGGAAGGACGTCATCTGGGCCATTTCGACTCGCGCCGACCCGGCACGCGATACCCTGCTGGTGGAAAATACACCCATCGATTACCTCGATTTCGCCAGCCCGGAGCCTGGTCTTGGCGGCAAGATGGGCATCGACGCCACCACCAAGATCGGTTCGGAAACCCACCGTCATTGGGGCCGGATAGCCGGTATGGACGAGGCCACGCTGGCCGGGATTGAAGAGATCGCGAAAACCCTGGGCCTCTAAGGCTGGTTCAAGTGGACAAGCATCAATTGGCGACGCCCGGTTGGGCTGGTAGCACACGCGGCAACGACCAGTACCAGGGTCGTGATGATCAGGTGACATTTAATAGTTGTCATGGTTTGCTGCCTGACTTTTCGTGTAAACCAGTTGTACCTTATCAAAACCTTAAGAGTTTCTTCAGCTTATTGTAAGTGCATATTTGCTATTTTGCGCCTATGCAGTGGAGACACGCATGGACGCCCAAGCCCATGGCATTCGTTCTCCTTGACACCAGCAACCGTGGTTAGATGGCTTGCTGGTAAGCAAAGGCACCGTGCACCCCCCGTACGGTGCCTCTTTTT
>JAPHTE010000040.1 GCA_026196445.1 Lysobacterales bacterium | reverse complement strand
TGGCCAAGTGCGATAACACAGGCACCGGTCAGGGTGGCGACATCGATGACCGCCACAGGATTGAAGCGCTCGCTGTATGTCAACGCATCACACAGAACCAGGCGGCCTTCGGCATCCGTATTCAGGACCTCGATGGTCTTTCCGGACATCGAGGTCAGCACGTCACCAGGCCGGTAGGCCTTGCCGTCTGGCATGTTCTCAGCGGCAGCGACGATGCATATCACGTTGATGGGCAGTTGCATGTCAACCACGGCCTCAAAGGCCCCGATGACGCTGGCTGCACCGCCCATGTCAAACTTCATCTGCTCCATGTTCAGGCCGGGTTTCAGGGAAATTCCGCCGGTATCGAAGGTGATGCCCTTGCCGACCAGTACGTAGGGTCTGCTTTCGTCGTCCTTGCCCAGGTATTTCAACACGATCAGTTGGGGTGGGTTGGCGCTGCCCTGCCCAACGGCGAGCAAGGCCGCCATTTTCAGTTCGGCCATGGCGTCAGCGTCGAGGACCTCTACGCTCACGTTGGCATAACTCGCGGCGATTTCACGGGCCTGCCCGGATAGGTATTGCGGTGTACAGATATTGGGCGGCAAGTCACCGAGGTTCCGCGAGCGGCGGTAACCGCGCGCCATGCTGGCAGCCTCATCGAGCGCGTCCTGCATTTCGGCAGGGGCAAGGAAAGATGCACTTTCCAGCGGCGCATTGTCGTCCTCTTTGGGTGGACGCGTGGCGGTGTAGCGGTAATTGCTCCAGTCCAGGCACAGGGCCGCCTGGCGCAGGCACCAGCGGTCACCGAGAGCAGCGGCTCCAATTTCATGCAGACAGACGTGCGCATTGGTGGCGGCATGGTCGCGCAGGAAGGCGCCGGCGCTTTTGCACATGACATCAAAACGCACGGCGTCAAATTTGTCCACATCACCACAGCCCACTACCAGGATGCGTTCGGCGCTTACTCCTTGCAGGCCGTGCAGAAGGGTCGTTGATTTCCAACCGGCATCGACGTCACCGCTGTCGATCAATTGCTGCAGTGCGCCGTTACTGGCCTTGTCAATGAGTTCTGCCGAGCCCTGCAGGGGCGTCTTTGAAAATACGCCGATGACCAGGCAGGCAGTTTCGACGGCGTTTGCCGGTGTCGTGTCGAGTGCAAATTTCATAGTGTGAATACCACTGTTCTGGGTCCTTCCATTGATTCCCAAGCCTTAAAAAGATAGCTGATTAATTGTTTAACACTGATAGAATGCGGACGAAACGGGCATTCTACAACGATTAACGCCAGTGAACACCTATCAAGGTCACCGCGACGGGAAGCCATATTGAGCATACTGCAAAAATACATATTGCGTGAGTGGTTCTGGACATCGCTGGCCGTAAGCATTGTGCTTGTTATCGTCCTGGTAGGTGCGTACCTGGGCGACATGCTCAACGATATCGCCGATGGCCGCATGCCGGCGGGGTTGCTGGGTACGCAGTTGTTGCTGCATATGCCGCAAACGTTGGAGAACATTTTGCCGCTGGCCGGTTTCGTGGCCGTCATGTGGGGCCTGGGCCGTTTTTACCGCGACCAGGAGATGGCGGTCATGCGTTCCAGTGGTTTTGGTTGGCGGCAGCTGTTCAGGCCATTACTCAGCCTGGTAGGACCGATGGCAGCATTGCTGCTGGTTCTGGGTCTGTGGGCCGCGCCGATGGCGGCGCGTGTTGCCGAGGAACAGTTGGAGCAGGCCCTTCGTTCGGCCGCGGTGTGGGGCTTGCAAGCCGGCAAATTTCACGTGCTGCGGCACGGTCAATTGGTTATCTATGCCGAGGCGATCGAAGAAGAAGGAACCTCGTTGCGCAACATTTTCATCAAGCAACGTGAGAATGGCAGGGAGCAGGTGTGGGTGGCACAAAAGGGCAGTTACTGGATGGATGCCGAGACCGGTGACCGGTACCTGATCCTCGAGCAGGGCAAGGTAACCGAACTCGCGCCCGGCCAGCTCGATCTGCGCGTGTTGAGTTTTGTGCGCAACGACTTGCGTTTGCCGGAGCCGGAATTTCGCAAGCGGAAAAATACCGGGCTGGATTCAAAATCATCATCGGACTTGCTGAGCGAAGGCAATGCGGAAGCGGTGGCAGAGTTGCAATGGCGTTTGTCGCCCGCCATCACGGTCCTGGTGTTGGGCTTGCTGGCAATTCCGCTGGCCCACTCCGAGCCGCGTGAGGGCAGGGGGGTCAGGATCGTGCTCGGAAGTCTCGTGTACCTGTTATACGGCAACCTGGTTTACCTGTGCCGTTCCTGGGTTGCGGATGGGTTCCTGCCCACATATATCGGTATCTGGTGGGTGCACGCATTTTTCCTCGTTTTCAGCTTTGTCTGGGTACAGCGCCAGGGCCGTTTCCCGGTCAAGTTGGCAGTGAAATGATCAGGATAGTCGACATGTACATCGGCAAGGCCGCCATCCTCGGCATCCTGCTGGTGTGGGGTAGCCTGACGGCGCTGATGATGATGTTCAACCTGTTGGGTGAATTGCGCGAAACCACGGTCAATTACTCGGCTTCCAATGTCCTGTGGTTCGTGTTGCAGACCGGGCCGCGTTCGGCCTACCAGATCTTCCCCGTGTCGGCGCTGATGGGCTCATTGCTGGGTATTGGCGGCCTGGCCGGCGCCAATGAGCTGGTTGCGTTCCGGACTTCGGGTGTTTCGCGCCTGCGATTGGCCGCGGCCGGCATGGTGGGAGCGTTGATCATTACGATACCGGTGATGGTCGTCGGTGAATACGTAGCGCCGGACGCCGAGCAGCAGGCGCGTGCTTTCAGGCTCAGCCGGCTTGCGGGCCAGGTGATCATCGGCGGCCCGGCCGGTATGTGGATGCGCGACGGCAGCGATATCGTCAACATCAAGCGCCCGCTATTGACCGTCGAAGATGGCCAGCAGTCGATTAATTTCCAGGACGTGGAAATCCACCATTTTGACGGCTTTGCGGGCTTACAGAAAATTACCCGCGCCGGCAACGCCACCTTCGATGAAAACGGGTGGACACTGGAGGATGTTTCCGTGATGGGTATCGGTGAGACGGATATCAGTCTCGTCAAACATGAGCGTTTATCCTGGGAGTCGGATGTCAAGCCCGAACTGCTCGAATCGGCGGTCACACGCCCGCCCTACCTTTCATTGCGCGTGTTGTGGGACCAACTGAACTACCTGCAAAGCAACGGCCTGGACGACCGGGTATACCAGTCCGCGTTTTGGGAGAAGATCATTTACCCGTTCGCGGTCATCGCGCTGGTGCTGGCAGGGATGCCATTCGTTTTCGGTTCCTCGCGGCAACACAATCTCGGTTTCAGGCTGTTCATCGGGATGACCATGGGTGGCCTGTTTATGCTGGTGAATGGCTCGGTGGAGAACCTTGCTGCCGCCTATGCCCTGCCGGTGGCCCTGGGTGCCGCATTTCCATCGGCGGTGCTGATGGTAGTGGCAATCACGATACTGCGTCGTTCAGTCTAGCCTTATCAGCAGCGTGTTTGCTGCGAGGTCGTGCCAACCACGCCTTTGACTATCATAAAGGGCCCAGAAAACCCCCAGGCCGAAAATGGCGAGCGAGATCGTACCGACGAGGAATCGTAGCAGGCATTTCGACCACGGAATCAGCCCACCATCCGGGTTGACCAGGCGAACACGCCAAGCCCGCATGCCCAGGGTCATACCGGCACGCCAGCTTGTCGTAAGGTATGCGGCGCAAACTATAATGAACCACAGGGTAATCCAGAAATCCTGGAAAGCCATTTTGCCTTCTCCCCCAAAAGGCAAGGCAATGGCCGAGGCCAGCATCAGAAGGCCAAGTAAAATAACCCCGTCATACAGCATGGCTAAAAACCTAACAGGCAAAGGACAAAAATTTTGCTTGCGGCGGTGTGGCACTGCATCTTACCTTCGGTTATCCTGATTTTCCCGTCCTCGTGATGGGGTTTGAATATATCATTGATTTTGTTTTACTGAATAAGACAGTACATCGTACAACCACTTTGGAACCAGTAATGCTAAACAGATTGAGCCAATACACTTCAGTCCTGCTTACAAGCGCTGCAGCCCTGCTGTTGCTTGGCAGCGGCGTCCACGCGCAGGTACTCGAGTCATCCGTCACGGTTGAGACCGGTATCAACAAGGCCGCATCAACATCGCAACAGCGGGTGACCCGGCTGGCCCAGCAGACCGCTGACTTGCTGGCTGAATACCGCCAGGTCGTGCGCGAAACTGAAAGCCTGAAGATCTATAACGATAACCTGGAGCGCGTCGTCATGGACCAGCGCGCCGAGGTCGTGTCGATCAACGAGCAATTGGCGGGTCTCGAGGCGACCAACCGCGGCGTGGTCCCGTTGATGCTGGAAATGATCGATATGTTGGGAAAGATCGTTGAAAACGACATGCCCTTCAGGTTGGAAGAACGACGCGCCAGGGTGCAGCGCCTGCGTGACATGATGGACCAGGCCGATGTTACCGCCTCTGAGAAATACCGCCGCGTCATGGAAGCCTACCAGGGTGAAATGGAATACGGACGGACAACGGAGGCATATGCTGAAGAGTTGCCAACGACCGGGCAAACGGTCGACTTCCTGCGCGTGGGCCGTACCCTGCTCATTTATCAGAGCAGTGACCAGGTCACCACCGGCTGGTTCAACCCTGCCAGCCGGCAATACGAGGACCTGCCCAAGCGTTATCGGCTCGAGGTCAAGGAAGGGCTGGCAATCGCCAGGAACGAAAAAGCACCCGACCTGGTGATGCTTCCCGTACCGGCACCGGAGGAGGCTGCACAATGAGAAAATTAAGCAGCTTACTGGTAATCGTGCTTTTGACGGTCTCCGCAACGGCCGGCGCACAAACACTCGAGGAGTTGGCGGAAATTGTACGCCGGGCTGCCAGTGCCGAGAGCCAGATCAACCAGGAACGTGAAGCGCAGTTCGTCCGCGAACGTGACAACCAGCGCAATCTGCTGGCAGCAGCGAGAGCAGAGAAGAAGCGGGAAGAGCAACGCAGTGACGATTTGAAATCCGAATATGACCGCCTCGAGCGGGAGTTGGCTGAACTGACAACCGTGTTACAGGAACGCATGGGTAACCTCGGTGAGTTGTTTGGCATCGTCAGGCAATCTTCCGGTGATATCCAGGCAGCCTTGAACGATTCGATGGTCTCGGCGCAACGCCCCGGCCGTGGTGAGTTCCTGTCTGACCTGGCCCAGCGCAAGGCATTGCCTGATGTCCAGGAGTTGCGCATGGTCTGGGAGCGCATGGTCACCGAAATCGCCGAGTCCGGCAAGGTCGTCAAGTTCAATGCCACGGTCGAAAGGGCGAATGGCGCCAAGGAAAACCGCGAAGTGGTCCGGGTGGGTGTGTTCAACGCAGTGTCTGACGGCAGTTTCCTCGACTGGAACTCGGCAAAGAGCACCGAAAACCTGATCGAGCTGGCCCGGCAACCGGCCGCCCGTTTCCGGTCGATGGCCACCGAATTACAAGCTGCCGACGATCCTGGTGAAGCGGTCGCGATGGCAGTGGACTTTACCCGCGGGCAGATTCTGCGTGCGGTCGTGCAGAGCAAGACTCCGGCAGAACGCATCAGGGAAGACGGCGGACCGGTTGGATACGTGATCATTTCCGTAGGTATCTTCGGCCTGTTGCTGTGCCTGTGGAAGGCGTTTGTACTTTACACCACTGGTACCAAGATGCGCGGGCAGCTCAAAAATGAAACGCCTAACAAGGGCAACCCGCTGGGCCGTGTCATGTCCATCTACACCGACAACCCGGATATCGATATCGAGACGCTGGAACTGAAGCTGGATGAAGCCATCCTGCGTGAATCAGCCCCGCTCGAGACCGGCTTGAGCTTTATCAAGGTGCTTTATGTGGTCGCACCCCTGCTGGGCTTGCTGGGCACTGTCGTGGGTATGATCGCAACCTTCCAGATGATCACGCTGTTTGGTACCGGTGACCCGCGCATGATGGCTGGCGGTATTTCCACCGCCCTGGTCACCACGGTGCTGGGCCTGTGCGTCGCCATCCCGTTGACGTTGTTGCACTCATTCCTGCAGGGCAAGAGCAAGGCCCTGATCCAGATGCTCGAAGAACAGGCAGCCGGCATTATTGCAAGGCTTGCGGAGCGCAGTGCATGATCTGGTTTTACGACGCGCTGGCTTCCATCAGGAGCTTCCTGGACCTGGGAGGCAACGTCCTGTATGCCATTATGCTGGTGCTGTTTTTGATGTGGACTTTTATCCTGGAGCGATTGTGGTATTTCTACCGGGTCCACCCGAAGGAGAAGCAGGAAATCGTCAATAGCTGGGAGGCTCGCGAGGATACCCATTCGTGGTACGCCAAGAGTATTCGCGACGAGATGATCTCCCAGACATCGATTGCGCTGAAAAACAATATCGGCCTGATCAACGCACTGATTGCGATTTGCCCGCTGTTGGGTTTGCTCGGCACGGTCACCGGGATGATCAGCGTATTTGACGTCATGACTTATTCCGGGTCCGGGAATGCACGCGCCATGGCTGCCGGTGTATCCATGGCCACGGTACCGACCATGTCCGGCATGGTGGCAGCGCTATCCGGCGTGTATTTCGGAACCTGGCTGGATCACAAGGCAAGTACCGAAACCGAAGCCCTGGCTGACCTGTTACAGGCGCATTGACGGGCTGATCGAGGAATTTGATGAGAAGTTAATCATGGCCAGGCGACACGCGCACACGGAAGAAGCCGAAATCAACATCACGCCGATGCTTGATATCGTATTCATCATGTTGATCTTTTTTATCGTGACGACCTCGTTCACCAAGGAAACCGGTGCCGCGATCGTCAAGCCAATGGCGGAACAGGCAACCTCGTTGAGCAACGGAACCATCCTCATCGGCATCAAGTCGAATGACGATATATGGATGAGCAAACGCCTGATCGAACTGCGCGAGGTCCGTTCCATGGTGGAGACCGCCAAGGCCGAAAACCCGAAGGGCAGCGTGGTGATTGTGGCTGACAAGGGTTCCAGAATCGGTACCGTGACCGAGGTCATGGACCAGGTAAAAATGGCGGGGGTTGAAGGAATCGCTATTTCCGCGATAAACCCGGACGGTTGAAGACGCTTTTAACCGGAATGATTTTGACGTTGACATGAACAGATTAAGAGGCCTGATTGCTGCTTTGCTTGCCGTGGGAGTGACCTTCGGCCTGTTCCTGTTCATGTTCAAGCTGATCTCTTCCGGTGGCAGCAATACCGAGGAATTGGAAGCGATAGCCGGTATCCATTTTGGCCCGGTTGATATCCCGGATGAGATCATGACAAAGAACCGGCGTATTCCCAAAAAGCCGCCGCCGCCGAAGGATCCGCCACCACCTCCGAAGATGCAGATATCCCAGGTCGACCAGAGCACGCAGAACATGCCGGTGCTGGACTTGCCGAACCTGGACATCCCGATGACCTCGGGCGAGGGCATGTACATCGGCAACGTGGCCTCCATCGACAAGACCGAGGAAGGCGACATTATCCCGATCGTCGTGATCCGGCCCATGTACCCTCGCGAAGCAGCTTTGAACGGCACCGAGGGATGGGTCAAGGTGGCCTTTACCATCACCGCTATTGGTACGGTCAAGGACCCCAAGGTGCTGGACGCTGACCCGCCGCGTATCTTTAACCGCGAAGCGCTGCGGGCAATCCTCAAGTGGAAGTTCAAACCGCGTGTCATTGATGGCGTGGCGGTAGACCGTCCGGCGACGCAGATTATTGATTTCAACCTGGACCAGTCCGGGGGTTAAGGCATGTACCATTCGGCCAGGAAAATCCTCATGTCCGTGTTGCTGCTCCTGCTGGCGGCCTCCGTGAGCAGCCAGGCCCTGGCGCAGGCGGCGGAGTGCGGCAAGAAGCGTGGCAGATCCGCTTCCGCCCTGGATGAGATGACCTGGAAAAAACTCAACGACGTTTACGAGGACGTTGGCGAAGAGCTGTACGACCTGGCGTTTGAAAAGCTGGTCAAAATGAACAAGCGAATCTATGACGATTATGAAAAGGCGGTCGTTACCCAGGCTTTGGCGCAGGTCGAATGGGCCAGGGAAAACTACGATTCTGCGCTGACGTATTTCGAGACTGCGGTTGAAATCGATGCCCTGCCGGACCTGGCGCATTTTTCCCTGATGTACCAGATTGCCCAGTTGTACTATATGAAGGAGCGTTACGACGAGGCACTGAATAGGCTGGCGCTCTGGATGTGCAAGGTTCCGCCCGAGAAGATCACCGCCGAGTCCTACATTCTGAAAGCCTCGATCTATGCCCAGAAAAAGGACTGGAGAAACGTCGTCGAAGCAGCGGATACCGCCATCTCGATGTCTGACGATCCCAAGGAGGGCTGGTACCAGTTGAAATTGGCCTCGCATTTCGAACTGGAGCAGTTCCCCATGGCCGCGCGGACCCTGGAAACTATCATCCAGAACTGGCCGGACAGGAAGGATTACTGGGTCCAGTTGTCACAGATCTATTTCAAACTCAAGCGCTACGACGAGGCTTTGTCCATCATGGCATTGGCTTACCGGCGTAACATGCTCGACAAGCAGATGGACATCACTTACCTGTCAAACCTTTACTCCAACAATAACGTGCCCTACAAGGCGGCCGATGTGCTGCAAAAAGGCATCGAGGACGGCATCGTTGAGCCGGATACAAAGCATTGGACAATGACCGCGGACGCCTGGTTTTCCGCCGAGGAGATGGAAAAAGCGTTGTACGCCTATGCACAGGCCGGCAAGTACTCGGACGATGGCGAGATCGATTTACGCCGCGCTTATATCCTGGTTGACATGGAGCGCTGGGACGCGGCAGCGGCAGCGGTCAATGCGGCCCTGGAGAAGGGCGGCTTTAATGAACGCAAAACCGGCGACGCCTACGTGATCCAGGGCATGAGTGAATTCAACCTCGGCAACTACGATCGTGCCCGCACGGCGTGGAACCAGGCAACCAATTACCCCAGGGCCAAAAAGTCTGCCCAGCAGTGGCTGAACCACATGCGCGAGGAGCGGGCACGCAAATCGTAATGAAACAGGACCCGTACATCGAACGGTTCCTGGACAAGTTGTGGGCCGAGCGCGGCTTGAGCGACAACAGCCTGCAAAGTTACCGGCATGACCTGCGGCACCTTAGCCAACGGCTTGTCAAACACGGTAAAAACCTCGTAAACGCCACCCGTGAAGACCTTTTGTCCGTACTGGCCACAGAAGTCCGGCATGGGAAAAGCCCGCGCTCGGTATCCCGCTACCTGTCGGCCTATCGCCAGTTTTATGGCTGGCTTGTTCGCGAAGGGGTCATTGACAAGGATCCGGTGGCCCTGATCGAGAGCCCGAAAACCGGTCGTGGTTTGCCAAAAGCATTGACCGAAGAACAGGTCGAAGCCCTGCTGTCAGCACCCGATATCGGGACGCCGCTGGGTATGCGGGACAAGGCCATGCTGGAAGTGATGTACGCGACCGGCTTGCGCGTCAGTGAACTGGTCAATCTGGAACTGGCCAACCTGAACCTGAACCAGGGCGTCATCCGCGTGATCGGTAAGGGGCAAAAAGAACGGTTGGTCCCGATCGGTGACGAGGCGCACGAAAGCCTGCGTGTTTACCTGGCCGAAAGCCGTGTGGAAATGCTAAAGGGCGCAACAACCACCAGCGTGTTCGTGACCACGCGCAAGGCCGGCATGACTCGCCAGGCGTTCTGGTACATGGTCAGGCGTTACGCGGCGCGTTGCGGGATCGGGCAGAAGTTGTCACCGCATATGTTGCGCCATTCATTCGCCACGCACCTGCTCAACCACGGGGCCGATTTGCGCGTGGTGCAACTGCTGTTGGGGCACAGTGATCTTTCGACCACCCAGATCTACACCCATATCGCCCGC
>JAPHTE010000015.1 GCA_026196445.1 Lysobacterales bacterium | reverse complement strand
GGTTTTGAACCACGGTGATTCCACAAATATCCAAACGGCAGATATTAAAGGCAAAAGCGGATAGTCAATCGCTGAGCTTGCCTGTAGCAGCTATCGGCCAGAAGCAGCGATTGAAGTAGATCAGTCTGCAGCTTTTGCTGCGAATCGCTCGCACGTTCCCTCGGCGGGTTGCCAGAACGACTCATATGGGTTGCTGTTGCAGACGAGGTTCAGAAACCGTTGGTTTTCACGGGATTGCCGAGCTGCTTGATTCTCCAAGATCGGAGCAAAACGTGGATCCTCAAAAAGTTCTTTCAGAAAAGCTGTTTTTGGCCAAATGAAGTATCCGTCTTCCGATGCCCTAGCGATCAGGGACAATCCCTTATTGCGTTCACCGGCCAGGTATGAGGCAAGGCCCTCTTCGTAGTCTGTGCTCATGTAGTGGGTGGTCACAAAGCCAGCTTCACGAAGACGTCGTATGTCATCCTGAATCGCTACCAGGAGTTCGGCTACTCCGCTATCGTCACCTGCATCACGGCGGATGGTGATAAGCGCCGCTGCATTCCCCAATCCAAATCCACCCATCGTGATACGTTCTCCGCTTTGTTGCCAGCCATCCTCCAGCAGCGGCCTGGCCTTCTTATACTCACCGGCAGTGGCGTAAGCCATGCCAAGGCTCCGGCGTGCGAAGACGTTATTCCTCTCGCTTTCAGTGAGGAGGGCCTCAGCGGCGGCAATTGCTTCCAGCGGTCTTCCCAGAACCAGTAGCCATTCAGGATTTGGTGTATCAATGATCGCACTGGCTTCCTGCTCGAGTCCGATCATCAGGAAACCCCAGGAAAGCAGACCCCTTGCGCGCAGATCACCCGGTATGATGCGTAGTTCATCCAGGCCGCCCAGTACGAGATAGGCCCATTTCCCGCCGACAGACTTCACGCGCCCCTGGTAATCTGCGTAGATCCTCGGGGCGATGCTGCGTATCTTCTCAAGCTCGAGTGTTGCTTCGTCCAAGCACCCGTGCTCGATCAGGCTGTGCACATAATTGTTCATGGCAAGGACCGACACCGGATCGAGTCGCAGTGCCCGCTGCTGGTGCGGGAGTATGTCCTTGTAACGACCAACCCTGGCAGAAACTGTCGCCATCCAGCTGTGGACTTCAGAATAGTTCGGATTGCTCTGAAGAGCCTTGGTAAATGCAGTTAAGGCACCATCGAACGCACCGTTCATCCAAGCCAGCAGACCAAGAGCAGCGTGGGCCTCGGCGAGGTCTGGATTGAGGGCTTTCGCACGATCCGCGTGGGTCTGTGCCCTGACGGCGGCCACGTCCCAGGGCAGCACTTGAAAATAGTCTCCTCCGGCAAAAGTAATAGCCATTGCGAGTTCGGCATGAGCAATCGCGTAATTGGGGTCCAGGGCGACCGCTCTCTCGAACTCGTTCACCGCGCTTTCGACATCAGCAGACGTGCGCTTTGCCACCAGATACTTGCCTCTGAGATAAGCGTCGTGGGCCTCGGCAATGACCGTTGTGGGCATCTGCGACCCCGTTTCCAAGTCAACTCCCAGGTGTTCTTTCATGGCGGCAACAATCGCGGCCGAAATTTCATCCTGAACAACAAAGATGTTGATACGCTCACTATCGTAAGTTTTTGACCAGAGATGCGTATCGGAACGCGCGTCGATCAACTGTACGTTGATACGTACCTGGTTGGCTTCACGTTGCACGCTGCCCTCCAGGATCGTATCGACGGAAAGCTCACCGGCAATCTCTGGCATGGTCTTGTCTGTATCCCGATACTGATTGACCGAGGTTCGCGAGATTACTCTCAGCCCGGAAATTTGGCTCAGACGGGTCAGTAACTCGTCGTGTATTCCGTCGCTGAAGTACTCATCCTCGGCCTGCAAGGATCGGTTAACAAAGGGCAGCACGGCAATAGAAGCGAGGGCCTCTCTATCAGTTACAAGGGCGGGTGGTTCTTCTTCAACCATAGCAACCTGATACAGGACACCAATGGCAACTACCATTGCCAATACCCCGAAGGTCATCAGGCGTCGTCTGCTGCTGGTTGCCGATCTTGCATCAGTCAGTGCCGTAACTGGTGGTATCAGGCAGTATCCTACTTTGGGTATGGTCCTGATGATTTTTGAGTCCGAGGCGGAGTCACCGAAAGCTTTACGAAGCTCCACCACGCATTGGGCTAGGGCATCATCACTGACGATAACGTCGGGCCAAACGGTTTCAAACACTTCATAGCGCGTGAGCACCTCGCCTCTTGCTTTGGCGAGGCATTCGAGGACTGCCATGGGCTTGGGATGGATATGCACGATCTCATTGTCGCGCTTGATGTAACCGCGGCGCGGACTGACGATCCAATCTTCAAGGCGAAAATCGGCGCGCATTTTTGTGTAGTCCCGTCTAAATGACCCGATAACCCATCTTATCAAAAATCCGCTGCCGTCATTGGCCACATCAAAGGCTCATGGGATCTCGTAAGAAAATCGTTTTTTTCTCATGTCATCGGGCTGGCTGGGTGCTAGTTTACAACCGCGTCAAATAAATATGGAGCTAATCATGAAACACTTACTATTGCTGCTTGCACTGTTGTTGGTATCTCTGCCTGTTCAGGCAGCCAAGCCAAACCTCGACGCATATGAAGATGCGTATACGATTGAAATTGTCGATTGCGGAGATTTTAGCGTCATGGATGACGTTATGGAGTTTGGTGACATCAAGACCTTCTTTGATAAAGATGGTAACTTCGCAAGGACGCAGATAGTCATCCAAGCGTATGATGAACTTTATCGTGACGACGATCCCGAGGGTGTTCGTCTCTCTGGAAAAGCGCAAATATCTGGGCTGGTTTCTTTTGATGAGAATGGCGATGAGCTTTGGACACAGCAAGGAAAAGCTACTGCTATTATGGTGCCCGGGTATGGGTCCTTGTTCATGGATGTCGGCAGACTTGTGTACAACGTGGATGACGGCTGGGATTTGATTTTCAGTGCCGGCAAGCAACACGACTGGAACTTTGGTGATTTCGAAGCCCTCTGCGAGTTTTTTGAATAAGATAAATTTTGGCTCGAAGGAAACATTTTGTTTGGAAGATCCCCGCCACCGGCGGGGCTTCTTCTATTGATGAATGAGAGGTTCGCTCCTGGCTGTTTATTTGCTATAAACGTCGCCGAGAATTGTCTTTGTCTTGTGACCGCTTTGTTACATAGAGCAGCCGTTAATCAGGTGTGAATTTCAGCTATATGAATAACTGCACTCGGCCAAGATTCGTTCAGGTCAGAGCGTGCCGGCCAGCGAGCATTTTTAATTCCATTACCAGCGCAAGGTCAGGTTTGCAAACAGGAACCGGCCCAGCAGGTCGTAGTTGTTGATAGAGTTGGCATTGTCACTCAGTGAGCCGCCGACCATCGGGGGTTCTTCGTCCAGAGCATTGTTGACACCCAGGGTTAGGTCGTGCGTGTTCATGAACCTCAAAACAGTGCTCAAGTCGAAGTAGCCCTGTGCTCCCAGATTATCGGCGGCGATCTCATCCAAATCACCGTCATAGGTAACCTTACTGAAATAGCGCCACCTGCCGGTCACAGACCAGAAACTGTTCGAGTCATAGGTGACCGATGCAGTGTGGCGCCATTTTGGCGTTGGGTCGCAGGCTTGTGTTTCCCCTCCCCAGTCCGATCTGGCCAGGCCGGCGCAGTCCCATGTTGTTTCCGGGTTTTTGGGTATGGCGGTTTGTTGTCTTTTCAGGTAGTAGCTGCCAACCAGGTCAAGTTGCCAGTGGTCGCCCGGCGACCAAGTCCACACCGTATCGACACCGCGGTAATGCGCGTCACCCAGGTTCCAATCAATGCCAACAACGTAACCATCATCGCTACGCCACAGGCTGCCACTGCCGGGTGCGCGGTGGACCAGGTCACATAAACGGTCATACAGTGCGCATTGCTCAAGAGCTATCGCCGGCTCCATGCACTCAATGACGTCCTCAACCCTTATATCCCAGTAGTCAACAGACAACTGCATGGAATCACCTATATCGAAAACCAGGCCCACGGTGAAGGTGTCCGCCGCCTCCGGGTCGAGTTCCGGGTTGCCGCCGTACAACGCGTTATGGCCCCAGTCTTCATAGGGTACGGCACCTATATGGCCGTACTGCTGGGCAGTGACACCGGTGCGGGTACATTCTTCAAAGCTATAGACTGGCACAGCACCTTCGCAGAGGTCGGCCCCGTTGAAAACGCCAATTTGTTGAGGAGAGTAAAGTTCCGCGATATTCGGTGTACGCACGGCGTGGTTAAATCCGGTGCGGGCTCGTAGCCAGTCCAGCACCTGCCAGTCCAGGCCAACGCGGTAAGTGTTATTTTGACCGGAAGCGCTGTAATCCGACCGGCGGTAGGCGAGATCGAGTGTCATGTTACGAGCAAATGCCAAGTCTGCCAACAGAGGAATATTGGTCTCTAAAAAAAGTTCATTTACAGAGTAACCGCCCGTTATATTCTTCACAGCCAAGTCGTGTCCCAAAAGCAGGCCTTGTTCGTAGATCTCGTTTGAAATTCTCTCGACTTCCACCCTGCGGTACTCAAAGCCGGCCACCGCCATGATGTTGCCGGCAGACAAACCCCAGGGTGCAGTGCCGGTGACGTAAGTCTGTAAAACGCTGGTCGTTGTATTGGCCTTGCCCTTTCCGATCCCCGAAAGGCTGTCGGCCGCTTCTTTACTTACCCCCTGGTAGGTGAACACTTCATACGGGATGCAGTCTGGATCGGGCTCGCAAAGCCTGGAGTCTACCGCGGTGGCGATCTTGGGTGCTAAAAAATCGTTCAGGTAAGTGGAGGATGAATCCGTCTGCGCATACAGATACGAGACATCGTAGTTCCAGTCATCTGTAATTGACCCCCGGAGGCCGGTAACGATACGAAAACTGGCATGTTCAAATTGGTCTATTCGTGGACCACCTTCGTTATTCCGCTTGCCTATAAAGATTCCAAAGTCGTTAACGCCCGGCCAGAGTTCCTCAAGCGACTGTCTGAAGCTCTCCGGAAAATAGGCGTTACTAAGTTTCAGTGGATAGACCTCGTCCATGAATGTACCCGATTCGGCGATCTGGGCATTGGATCGATCGTTAAAGCCCATGGTTTCAAGATAGGCCACGGCGTGTTGGTTGATTTCATAATCCACGAAAGCGCCAAGTGACCAGCGCTCATCCGGGCGCATGTAGTAGTTGACTGGGGCATAGTTATAGAGGTTGCTTGAACCCCACCAAGGAGGTCCCCATCTGGGGTCCACCGCCAGTGAACTGTCGGGTTGTAATATTAATAGTTGTTCCTGGGAGTAGTCGTAACCGTAAGGACCCCAGCCATCTTCGGTTATTGGTGCAATAAAGAAATTCGGAACCGGTGCCGCGAAATATGATCCCCCGCAAGCAGTACCTTTACCATTCAAGGCGCAGTTCGAATAATCGCGGCTTCCTTGCAGCAATGCATCGTTCTTCCGCCAGATTACGTACGCGGTCGCGTTACCGCGGTCACTGGCAAAATCTCTGCCAATAACGATACTGACGTTGTGTGCTTTGCCATCGAAGCCTGTACTGCCGGTGGGGTACTCGAAACCCTTTTCGTCCATCAAACCTTGTATGTAGGTATTCTGGTTATCGTGCTGATAAGCACTGATGCCGGCGTTGATCTCGAACCCGTTCACCCTGCGCGTAATAAAATTAACTACACCGGCAACTGCATCGGTTCCATAGGTTGCCGAAGCGCCTCCGGTCAGCACTTCCACCCGTTCGATCATTTGTGCCGGAATCTGGTTGACGTCCGGTTCATACGCGAAAACCCCACCGGGCTGCATGCGACGGCCATTGATTAGAACCAGGTTCCTCTTGGCACCGAGGCCGCGCAGATTCAGAGAAGCTGTTCCCGATGCACCGTTACTGTCGAACGAGCTATTGTGGACGTCAATCTGTGGCAGGGTGTTCAGGAATTCTTCGACACGCGTATAGCCAAAGGCGTTGACTTCGTCCATGCTGATAACGGTAACCGGGCTGGTTTGTCCGTGACCATTCTCACTGATGATGCGTGTACCGGTCACGATCACTTCTTCCAGAATCATTTCAGCGTCGTTAAGTGATGGCTCGACTTGGGCAATTGAGGGGACAGCAACGAAACCTGTCAGTCCAAGGGCAGCAAAGACGGCAAGACTCAGTTGTCTATCAGGTTTCATTCTGGTAACTCCTGTTCACCCGGTTTGGTATGGCGCAGGTGTGCATGCCAGAATTGGCTAAAACACCACTCTCGGATTCTTGGTTTTCAGGCTGGTCACGGACAGAGTTGTCCTGTGTGGCACACAGAACGAGGAAATGAGGGAAGCCACGGCAGCTAGAAACCGGATTTACCCCGACATGCTTACCTCCCCAACAACCCATGAATCGTCATGATTCGAGGGTTGTCATACACAGGCAGTATACAGAAATCTCTTGGAATTGACTGAACCTGACGACAGCTCTCAGGTTTACTTCCAAATTATTCAAGTCCGGATTGCTTGTCTTCATCAACTGAATCGAAACCGCCTTGCGAGACGCTTCCCAATTACGCGTCGGACTGCTACTGGCCGTTCGCAGTCCTTCGTTTAGTTGATATTCGCGCCTAATGAACTTCTGCTTTCCACCAGGAAGCAGTTATTGAATCGGGTCAAATCCTTGCTGACCAAATAGCCGTAACCGGTCAGGAACAGCCGTAACGTTGACGCACTATTCCACCTTCAGGGGATTTAAGTATTTAGGTGATATAGGAACGGAATAGTCTTCGTTTGCTGAACACCAACTCAGCCAGGGCAATCGCTACATAGGCGCCAAATATCCAGACCAGGCCCTGGGGCGTGGTTTTGTACAGGTAGACGATCAGCACGCACCAGGACAGGAGACAGGCGAACAAGGCCAGCAGCGGTAACATCGGGTGGATTTTGATGGTGTGCCGCAACCGGAAGGCGGCCAGGTTGATGGTGCTGAACACTAATAAGAACGTGGAGCTGGCAAACGAAGAGATGATGGTCAGGTCCACAGTGTTCACGAACAGGACCGCTATCACCGAAATCGTAATGAGGCTGACGAATGGAATGTCCTTGGTCCTCTCCTTATGTGAAAACAGTTCCGGCAATGCTTTGTCCTTTGCCATGACCGACCCCAGCCTGGCCGTACTGAAGAGGGTGGCGTTGATCGCTGATGCCGTTGATAGCAACGCGCCGAGACCGATCAGCAGGAACCCGGCCTGTCCGAGAAATGGTTTTGCCGCGACTGCCAGCGCATATTCTTTGTAACGGGTGATCTCTTCAGGTAACAGGTTGCCCACACTGACGGTCGACACGAGGATATAAATCAGGGTTGTCAACGCAATCGAAATCATGATCGCCGACCCTAAATGACGCGGCGCATCATC
>JAPHTE010000135.1 GCA_026196445.1 Lysobacterales bacterium | reverse complement strand
GGCCAGGAGCACATACCGGTAAACCATTGGGCAATTCAAGCAGGAAATCTTGTTATCTGGTTTTCCAGAAATAGGCCGCGACCGCCAGGTTGATGGGCGTGGCCAGTAACAGCACGTCGAGGTTGTACTGATGATCGGGATAAAGAAACAGTATCCAGGCAATCGCCGTGCCCCCGGCCAGCAGCGCTGCACCCAATCTGCGCAGCATCGGTGCCAGGGCCAGCAACATCACTGGATTGAATAACAACAGGTTGGTGTTGGGACGCGTCACTGCATGGTCGGTAAATAACCACAAGCCGGCTAATACCATGCCGATACTGGCGCTGATCATGAGCCAGGCCAGGCACAAACCTTCCAGCCATACCGGTGGCATGAATTTCCCGCTCAGCCAGGTGATCGCGACGACAGCCAGGCCCAGGGCAAGGTAGCGGTGCCACACGCTAACTGGCGCGGCGGCGGGCTCAGCGGATGACGCCGTGAACAGCATCGTGTCAACCGGGAGCAAAGAACCCCCGGTCTGCCGCGACATGGCGGCTACCTCATCGGCCACCACCATCGGGATGAACATCTCGTCCCAACGCGTAATGGGGCGGTCTACCGGGTAGCCGAGTCCAATTTCCAGGCCAAGGTAATACCAGAACTGCATCTGGGTCAGGCGCCGGGTGTGGTCGCGGAAATTCAGTTGCGCCGGCATCGTCATGGTTCGTTCAGACAAGACGCCATCCAACGCGAGATCCAGCGCATCCCGGATGCGGGTCGAGCAATTATTCAGGTAGTAGTCGTAGCGGTAATCACGATTCTCCGGCTTGATCTCGTCGAGCAGGTGGTCCCTTAACTGCCGATACTGCCGCGGTGCCAGGTTCAATTTCTGGATTCGGATACTGCGGTTATCCTGCCGGTAGAATTCAAACTCCCGCTCAGCGCGTTGCGCAATGGAAAAATACAACATGCGGCCACGCAGGAAACGAAACAAAAAGTCTTCCTGCTCAAAATCGAAATAACCGAAGTTGAATGTGTGGTCCAGGCCTTTGGCCGGCTCCCTGAGCCAGATGGCATTGTGGCCGAAGCGTTCCCAATAGTTTCCGCCCGGCCCGAAAGTCACCAGCCACGCTTCGGTTGCATCATCGGGTACGGCGAAAATATCCTGCTCGGCTTTGGCAATACCCACCTGACACCAGGCCAGCATGAACAGGGACAAGAGCAGGTAAAATCGGTCTGGAAGGCAGGTAAGCGCCTTCCCGACGGGCGGACTATTCCGCGAGGAGGTCATGCATTTCCAGCATGATGATACGGCGGCTGTCCGCTCCAGTGACGTTGAAATGGAAGCGATCCGCCAGCGTTACCTGTTCACCCAGTTCCGGTACGCGGCCGAATTCAGCCAATATCAGACCACCAACCGTATCGTAGCCTTCATCACTGAAATCGCACTCAAAGACCTCATTGAAATCCTCGATCTCGGCCAGCGCGTTGACCCGGTAATGGTTGCCGCCCAACGGATTGATCGGGGCCTCTTCTTCTTCATCGTGTTCATCATCGATTTCGCCGACAATTTCTTCCAGCACATCTTCGATTGTAATCAGGCCTGATACGCCTCCGTATTCGTCCACCACGATGGCCATGTGGTTGCGGCTCGAACGAAAGTCTCTCAACAGCATATTCAAGCGCTTGGATTCGGGGATCACCACGGCGGGCCTGACCAGGGTTTCCACATCCAGCGGCCCATCATTCTCTGCATAATGGCGCAACAGATCCTTGGCCAGCAATATGCCTTCAACAGCGTCACGGTCCTCACCGATGACCGGAAAGCGCGAATGCCCTGACTCGAGCACGATCGGCAGGAAGGCTTCCAATGGAGCATTAAATGGGATAACAACCATGTGGGAGCGCGGTATCATCGCGTCGCGCACCTGCATTTCCGACACCGCCAGCACACCTTCGATCATGGCCACCGCTTCGGCGTCGAGAATACCCTTTTCGCAGGATTCGTTGATCAGTTCTTTCAGTTCTTCGCGGTCCCGTGGCTCGGATGTGAATATCTCACCCAGACGTCCCATCCATGATTTGTGCCCGGAACCGCTACTTGATTGGTCTTCACTCATATTTGTCAGGGCCTGTCAGCAGAATGATTTCCTACCCTGTAGGTGCTTTGTACCAGAAGCCTGCATACATTTCAGCAAACTGTTAGAAATTAACCCGGACACACCAACAACCGCAACCGGCGGCCAGCCCATATCGGCGATACTCCCAACAGTACAACGGAATGGTCATGACGCAGATGACTCCAGCGTACTGTCGATGTAAGGGTCAGAGATACCGAGAGTGGCCAGGATTTCCGTTTCCAGGGATTCCATTGCGGTTGCTTCATCTGCCCCCTGGTGGTCGTAGCCCAGCAGGTGTAATACACCGTGAATAACCAGGTGCGCCCAGTGGTCGTCTATCGTACGGCCCTGTTCAACTGCTTCGCTTGCCACGACCGGTGCGCAGATCAGCAGGTCACCGAGTTGTGGAGCACGGACCTCTTCAGGCAATCCTTTGGGCAATTCGGCAGGAAAGGACAATACGTTGGTGGCATAGTCCTTGTCACGGTAGTCACGGTTGTAACGCAACGCCTCAGTCTCATCCACAATTCGGATAGCCAGGTTGTACCCACCGGCCCTGCCGGACAACGCGGCCTCGGCCCAGACTTGAAACTGGTCGTCCTTCGGCACGTCACCGCATTTGGTCGAGCGCTGAACCTCGAGCTCAAGTTGCATCGGTACCGTCATCCGCCCCCGCAGCATCGTAGGCCCGCACGATACGCTGCACCATGGGGTGGCGAACCACGTCACGGGCGTCGAAGAAGCTGAAGGTGATGCCTTCTACGCCGCGCAGGATTTTCATGGCGTGCTTCAAACCCGACACCTGGTTTTTGGGCAGGTCGATCTGCGTGACGTCACCGGTAATGACGGCGGTCGAGCCGAAGCCTGTGCGGGTCAGAAACATCTTCATTTGCTCGATGGTCGTGTTCTGGGCTTCATCGAGGATCACGAAGGCGTCGTTCAATGTGCGCCCGCGCATGAAAGCCAGCGGTGCAACTTCGATGACGTTTCGGTCGATTAAGCGGGTCACGTGGTCGAAACCAAGCATTTCATACAAAGCGTCATACAGAGGCCGCAGGTAGGGGTCCACTTTCTGGGCCAGGTCACCGGGCAAAAAGCCCAGGCGTTCGCCGGCCTCCACCGCTGGCCTGACCAAAACGATCCGTTGTACCTGGTCGTTTTGTAAAGCCGCCACCGCGCTGGCAACCGCCAGGTAAGTCTTGCCGGTTCCGGCCGGGCCGATGCCAAAATTGACCGCGTGCTTGTCAATGTTGCGTAAATAGGCTTTCTGGTTAGGACCACGTCCACGGATCGCCCCGCGCTTGGTGATAACGGTGATGTCGTCGGCGTGCGGCACAGGCTCTTCATCTTCGGCGATTTCAGCAACGCCTGAATCCTGCAAGTGCAGATTAATCACTTCGGGCGTCAGCAACTCCGTGTCCGATAATTTGTACAACTGCTTCAGCAGACGGCTGGCGGCTCGCGCCTGCCGGGTTTCACCCTGTACCGTGAACAGGTTTCCGCGACAGAAAATATCCACCTGCAAACGGCCCTCGATCTGTTTCAGGTGTTCATCGAACTGCCCGCACAGGTTGGCCAGCCGCTCTGTGTCGACGGGTTCAAGTTCGAGGTTGACTCTTTGGCTCATTCAGATCCTGTTAACACTGATCAGATCGCAACAGAAGAAGGTTCTTCAACCGTGACCATGCGGGCGCGCAAGGAGTTGCTCAGCGCCTCGGTAATGGTCACGTCTACAAACTGCCCGATCAGACGTGGCGATCCATCAAAATTCACGACCCGGTTGTTCTCCGTACGCCCCGCCAGTTGCTGCCTGTCTTTCTTGCTATGGCCTTCAACCAGTATCCGCTCAACCTTACCCACCATGGATTGACTGATGGCGAGTGCCTGCTCGTTGACCAGCGCCTGCAGGCGCATAAGGCGTTCTTTCTTGACCTCCATCGGGGTCGGGTCAGGCAGGGACGCCGCTGGCGTGCCCGGGCGCGCGCTGAAGATAAAGCTGAAACTCTGGTCAAAATTCATTTCTTCGATCAGCTTCATTGTATCTTCAAAATCCCGTTCGGTTTCACCCGGGAAACCGACGATAAAGTCCGATGACAAGCTGATATCGGGCCGTAGCTCCCGTAGCCGGCGTATTTTCTGTTTGTACTCGAGCACCGTGTGACCGCGTTTCATCATGGCCAGCACCCGGTCAGAACCGCTTTGCACAGGCAAATGCAAGTAGTTCGCCAACTTGGGAACCTCGCTGAAAGCATTGATCAGGCTTTGTGAGAATTCAACCGGGTGGGAAGTGGTGAACCGTATACGCTCGACACCATCGATGGCAGCCACGTAGTGGATCAGCAACGCCAGATCGGCCCGCCCGCCCTCGAACAACTCGCCGTCGTAGGCATTGACATTCTGGCCCAGCAGGTTGATCTCCTTGACGCCTCGCTCCGCCAGGCCGACACACTCGGCCACGACGTCGTCCAAAGGCCGGCTGACTTCCTCACCGCGTGTGTAGGGCACCACGCAATAGGTGCAGTATTTTGAACATCCTTCCATGATCGAGACAAAGGCACCTGGCCCCGTTCTCCCCGCCGCCGGCAGGGCGTCGAATTTCTCAATTTCCGGGAAAGAGATATCGATCGCAGGCTTACCGCTGCTGCGCACAGACTCGATCATCGCCGGCAAGCGGTGCAGTGTCTGTGGCCCGAACACCAGGTCGACAAACGGCGCGCGCTTGATGATGGCTTCGCCTTCCTGGCTGGCGACGCAACCGCCCACGCCGATGATCACCGGCCGTCCATCCTTCTTGAGCTTTTTCCAGCGCCCCAGTTGTGAAAACACCTTTTCCTGGGCCTTTTCACGAATGGAACAGGTATTGACCAGGATGACGTCCGCGTCGGCCTCGGAACCGGTCAATTCCATGCCATGGGAGGCCGCCAGCACGTCCGCCATCTTATCGGAATCGTACTCGTTCATCTGGCAACCATGCGTCTTTATGTATAACTTGCCTTTCATTTAGCGATAACCTTGATCCATACCTGCGCTTGTGCGAACCCGGTAGAATACACTCAGAACAACAACTTGGCTATATGGGGAATGCCGCAAGTGGAAAACAAGGCGCTGGAATTGCCGGATGGTCTGATCACTGCATTGCGAGGTGCGCGATACGTCCTCGCGCTGACCGGCGCCGGCATGTCAGCCGAAAGCGGTGTACCGACCTTCCGTGATGCGCAAACCGGCCTGTGGGCTCGGTACAGGGCCGAAGACCTCGCGACCCCGGAAGCATTCCAGCGTGATCCGAAGCTGGTGTGGGACTGGTATACACAACGGCGTGAAAATATTCAAAAGGTAGTGCCACACGCAGGTCACCTGGCGCTGGTTGAGATGGAGCAGTATTTCACAAGCTTCCTGCTGGTTACGCAAAACGTCGACGGCCTGCACCAGCGGGCAGGGTCATCTGACGTAGTCGAGTTGCACGGTAATATCATGCAATCGGTCTGCAGCGACACCGGCAAAACCATCGATAAGGCGTGGATCGATGCAAACCCCGGCAGCCCGCCGGTTTCGCCCCACCACCCCAACGGCCTTGCCCGGCCTGGCGTGGTCTGGTTCGGTGAAATGCTCCCGGAGCGGGCCATCAACCGCGCCATTTCTACTGCCCGGCGATGCGATGTCTGTTTTTCCATAGGCACATCAACCCTTGTGCAACCCGCCGCTTCACTGCCATTCGTAGCCCTGGATGCCGGCGCCGTGGTGATTGAAATCAACCCGGTACCCACCGCCTTGAGCGACCAG
>JAPHTE010000204.1 GCA_026196445.1 Lysobacterales bacterium | reverse complement strand
TGCATCATCGCGGTGGCTGTGCCCAACCTGTTGCACGCTTACGTGGGGCCGGGTGTGGGCCTGTCGGCCATCGGCTCGGTGCTGGCCTTCATTGGCGCAGTGTTCCTTCTGATCGCGGGTTTCCTGTGGTATCCCGTCAAGCGCTTGCTGAAGCGCAAACCGAAAAATGATGTCGCGGACAACCCCGGCACACAGGATAACGGCAAACACTGATCATGTTGCTCGTAATGGCAGTGTATGTCCTGGCGGTATTGCTTTTGTGCGCCGGCTTCTACTTCGCGCGGCTGCCTGGCAATACCCGGCAAATTGTGAGGGTGGCGGGGACCGCTTATTCCACGATGACCGATGCTTCGCTGGATGACCTGGCAAAGGAAAAAGAAGTGCAAAAATGCGCACTCGAGATGCTGCAACAAACCGTGCATCTGATCGTAAAACTGCTGGTGATCCTGCTGGTGACGGCCTTCCCCGTGTGGCTGGCGACAACGCTGGGCTGGATCGACATGGAAACCTTCATGTCGTTTGCCCTACGCGTGGACGTGCTGCTTGTAACCACCGCAGCAATCCTGGTGCCGGTCATCGCATTCCGGCAGATACGCAAATACGGCCGGTGAACATTCACACACCATCGGCGTATTCCCGGCTGGACCGGGGCCTGCACAAACTGGCCTTTAATTCCAAAGTCCTGCAGGACATCCTGGCAGACATTGAGCGATCCATGTATGCCAAACAATGGCGTGATATCGCCATTGAAAGACCGGTGTTCATCACCTCGCTGCCACGTGCCGGCACGACCGTCGTGCTGCAGGCATTGAACCGGCTGTGCCGGCTTGCGACACACACCTACCGGGATATGCCGTTTATCCTGACGCCGCTGCTCTGGCACAGGCTCTCCCGCGTGTTCCGGCGTACCAGCAAGCCGGCAGAACGCGCTCACGGTGACGGCCTGGCCATCAACGAGGACAGCCCCGAGGCGTTTGAAGAAGTGCTGTGGAAAAGGCACTTCCCGGATCACTATCATCAAACCGGCATTGGGTGCTGGCAGGATTCCACGGCCAACACCAGGTTCGAAGCAGCACTCAAAACACATTTGCAAAAAATGGTCCTGCTGCACAGCGTGGGTGCATCCACCGGAACACGTTACATCAGCAAGAACAACGCCAATATCGCCCGCATCGCTTATATCAGGCAGCTTTTCCCGGATGCACAATTCGTTGTGCCGTTACGCCACCCTGTTGAACAGGCTGTATCCCTGCTACGCCAGCACCGGAACTTCGTCCGCCAGCACGCGCAAGAGCCATTCACCCGGCAATACATGGCGGATATCGGCCACTATGAATTCGGTGAGTTGCACCGGCCCATCCGCTTTTCCGGCCTGGCTGAACTGGTCAACGATCGCAAACCCGACTCGCTGGATTATTGGCTCGCTTACTGGATCGCGGCTTACAGGGAGGTTTCACATCATCAAGGCCTGTGTTTCATTAACTTCGAGGACCTGTGTGAACAGCCTGCAACCGGCCTGGTCCACTTGCTCGATCGCCTGGGGCTGAAGGCTGAAAAAGAGCCCGTTGAAATCGTTGCGCAGATGTTCAAAGCAGCCGCCGTTCGACGTGACGAATTCCAGGCCGACCCCGTGCTCGTGGAACAGGCGATGGCATGTTATAAAGGCTTGCATGATTAACAATTCCCGGTTGGAGAATACAGCATGAAGGCAGAAGGTATTCGCTGTGAGAACGATGTAAAACTCGGGCAGATCTTGCTTGAAGATACCCTGGTCAAAGGGGTCAAAGAGCAGGTCGACAGGCAGATCGAAAAGAGCCCGTTGGGGGTACGCCGAAAACTGCTTTCCTCGTCCGTGCGCCTGAGTCGCAGCATGTCGCCCGAAGTTCACAAAATGGCGGATCACTGCATCGAGAAACTCGGCGTGGATTTGCCGCTGGAACTTTATGCCTATGCCAGCCCACAGTTCAATGCGGCCTGTTTCAAGCCCGAGGAAGGGCGCTTGTTCGTCATGTTCTCATCCAGCCTGTTGGAATCGTTCGATGACAATGAACTGATGTTCGTGGTGGGGCACGAGTTTGGCCACCACGTGTATGGTCACCACGACATACCGGTCGGTTACATTCTCAATGGTGAACAAAGGCCACCGGCCAGCCTGGCCTTGCAGTTGTTCGCATGGACCCGTTACGCGGAGATTTCCGCCGACCGCGCGGGCGCTTTTTGCGCCAACGACTTCGAGGCAGTTGCCCACGCGCTGTTCAAATTGGCTTCCGGGTTGACCAGCAACAGGATCGTGCGCTTCAACCTGAAAGACTTTTTAAAACAACTCGATGAAATGCAGGCCTTTGATGAAGTGCCGGGCCAGGGTGCACCGATGGAGGATTGGTTTTCCACGCACCCCTTCAGCCCTTTGCGGGTCAAGGCGCTGCAGATGTTTCAACGTTCCGAGTTGATGCGCCCGGGCGGACAGTCCAAAGCTGAACTGGAAGTCAGTGTACAGGGCATGATGGGCATGATGGAGCCGGCCTATCTCGAAGGGCACACGGACGTGGCCAACTTCATGCGCCAGTTGTTCATCGCCGGCGCCATCGCCGTGGCCAACGCGCGTGAGGGCATTTCCGAAGAAGAAAAAGCCGTACTCAAGGAATTCATGGGGGAAGGTTTCTCTGTCGAGGCCCTGAATGTCGACAAGTTGATCGACACCCTGCCCAAGCGCATAGAATTGGTCAAAGCCCACGCCAGCATTACCCAGCGCATGCAGGTGGTGCATGATCTTGCCGTGGTAGCGCGGGCAGAGGACAAGATCACCGACAACGAACTGGTGGTGCTGTATGCCATCGCTGACGGGCTGGACATACCGCGCTCGCTGATTTCGCAGTTACTGCACCGCGAGCACAGCCTGGATTGATCCAGCCACCGGGCCCGTTATTGACGGCCC
>JAPHTE010000048.1 GCA_026196445.1 Lysobacterales bacterium | reverse complement strand
TCGGGCCGTTCACCGGGCCCGTCATTTTCAGGTTTACCCGCATTTCGCTGCCAGCGTTTGAAAGCGGCCCAGAGGGGATCACCCTGCCAATTCGTAACACCGCTTTGTGCAAATCCACAAGCGTCCAGTTCGGCAATGGCCTGGGCCAGCCCGGGTTCACCACATTCCGCGCCGAAATCACGCATGCTGCCGCGTAACGGGCGTGGCGCGTGGCGCCGTACCCATTGCGCCATTGTCTTACGCGCTGTTGGGGCATCGTTTTCATGGCAGGCCTGCTGGAACCTTTTTAGCAGTTCCCGCTCGTCCATCGAAGCAATACCGTTGATGGCTCGGGGTGCGGCAACCGGCTTACGCCGGAAAAAGAGCAACAGGGTCGCCAGCCACAGCAGGGCGAATAAACCGGTGCTCATTTTCCATACCCCTGAGCCGGATGTTATGACCTGTGGCCGCGAATTCCCTGCCGGTGGCACAACGGGTAAAGCACTGATGGGTTGCGCGGCACTGACCGACTTGCTGAGCTCAGACGGCATGACCTCGACCCTGTGCGCCGGCAATACGGCGGTGCGCTGTCGATTGGCGACCGTATCCCACCAGTCCAGGCGGATTTCCGGCAACACCAGTTCACCGGCCACCTCTGGCACGACCGCGTAACGGAATTCCTTGTGCCCCAACACCCACTCGCCGTCGTCGCGGCTTATGCCCTGGGGCTGGTCGGGATAGATCCGCGTATCCGGCATCTCCGGCCAGACAGGCTCTTCCAGCATGTGCTCTTCCAGGCCCACGGCGTCGATGATTACCGTACGTGTGACCGGTTCACCCACATGCAGTTCTTCGTTGTCAGCAATCTGCTGGGACAGGGTGATGCGCCGGGCGGGCAACCAGAAGTCTCCATCGAAGTCATCCGGTTTCGGGCTGATTTCCAGTGTCAAAGGCTCGCTTTCCACGTGTACCCGGCGACCGCGCACGGCCGGTTGCCAGAGACGGTCCGAAGGTCTTTCGATCAAGCGTCCGCTGAGCTGCATCGGCGGTATCGTCAGCGTGCCGGAACGCTCCGGGAATATGGCATAACGTCTTTCCAGCACCCGGTAACGTTCGCCGTTACGCTCGGACTGGTACGGTACTTCGTCCAGCAAGCGCACAGCGGCCTGCGTCGGGGCAGGTGGATTGATAGCGGCTTCCGTCAGGTTGGCCTGGTAGAAGATACGCACCATCAGGCTGACCTGGGAGAGCACGTAATACGGCCCTGACTCGGGTTGTACGCTGACCTCGATAAATACCGGCTCCGCCTGCCCGGGCGCCAGTTCCGGTGGCGGTGTTACCTTCAGGGTCAAGGGTGTGGTGGTCACACCTGGGAGCTTCAACGCGGGGATTTGCAGGTCGCCCGCGTGCTTTGGTTCCAGCGTAATGACGAGGCGCACGCTGGCCGTTTGGCGTCCGTTGATAAACGACATCTGCGTCTCAGAACGCTGGTTCAATACATCAAAATCAGCCTGCAATACCGCGAGATCGGTATCCAGGCTCTGGTCCGGGTCCGTAGTCTGCAGGGTCAGGGTCACCGTTTCACCAACGACCGCACTGTTGCGGTCCAGCTTGGCGGTGACCGGTGCCGCCTGGGCGATGGCCGTCATCATCAACGTGATCATGGCCCAGCTCAGTATCTTCATTTTTATTGAAATCATGTGTTCCATTTCCGCTACCACACCTCGGATTCATCGGCAGGAGAACCACGGCGCTGGTGCTGATTGCGGAACTTGCGCCTCAGCAGGCCGCCCGGGTCATCCGGGATACGCCGCAACCACTGCTCCATGGCCTGGGCGTCTTCTTCCGACCAGTTCTGTTCCATCTCCGATTCGACCGACTGCTGGTTTTCTTCGCCGTTATCCTGCTCCTCGGATTCCTGTTCGTTCTGATCGCCTTCCTGCTGCTGGTCCGAGGACTGTTCCTCGCCCTGCTCTCCCTGTTCTCCTTCTTCGCCCTGTTGTTCCTCCGAAGAATCCCCTTCCGATTCCTGCTGTTCCATTTCTTTCATCTCTTCGACCAGGGATCGGTTGAACAGGGCGTCCTCCATGTTGGGGTTCAGTTCCAGGGCTGTATCGTAGGCCGCGATCGCCGCGTCGTAGTCACCCGCATGGGCCAGGGCGTTGCCGCGGTTGTAATGGCTTTCTGCCTCGTCCAGTTCAGCATATGCCTGGCTTGCACCGGCATAATCACCACTGCGGTACAGCGCCTCGCCGGCGATGGCCGGGTTTTCGGCCAGGGACGCGGCTGCCGCCGCCCGACCCTGCTCAAGGGCGGCCTGTGCCTGCCGATCCCGGCTGGCCCACAGGTCATCCCACAAACCGGCATGTGCGTTGGGCGTGACCAGTATGCCCGGTACCAGTAATAAAGGCAGGATGAACAACAGGCCACGCCGGAAAGCAAAAGCGGTCATCGGCAATAACAGCAGCACCAGCCAGGGTCCGGTATCTTTCCAGCGCTCGCCGAGCGCGTCGTCCTTGCGTGCAAATTCGTTGCCTTCGAC
>JAPHTE010000042.1 GCA_026196445.1 Lysobacterales bacterium | reverse complement strand
TGCACGGTGTTCTGATAAGTAGGCACCGCCAGTACAACGCCGATGGCGACGATTACCACGGTGATCATGAGCTCTATGAGTGTAAAGCCTTTACGCCTGGCCCCGGAAGCGGAATCCATATACTTCTCCCTCTGTGTGGTCATTGACATCGCACTCCCTTTGCAAACCCGTTCAGGACACCTATAGTATAAAGACAGAATAGCCGGTGCGGCGGCAATTACCTACCGTTTATCAGGCAGGTACAACCGTTTATCTGTTGGCGTATAATCCACAGCATCCTGGCATCCAAACAACGGAGTTTCTGACATGAAACGCAAGACCAAACGAAAAGGATTTTCTTTGATCGAACTGATGGTTGTGGTGGCCATCGTGGCGGTTCTCGTTGCGCTCGCCCTGCCCAGCTACACGAGGTACGTGCGCAAGGCCAACCGCGGAGAAGCGCAACAGTTGTTATTGAACTGGGCCAATAACCAGGAAATCTGGCGGGCCAATGACACGGATTACGCCACGACTGGTGAAATCGCCGTACCCACCCATGCCCGGTACACGTTTACGCTGCCGACCCGGACCGCGACAACCTATGTACTGCGAGCGACCGCAAACGGTGACCAGGCAAAGGACGAGGAGCAGAGCACTGCCTGTACTCCACTGGAAATCAACCAGGCGAACGCCAAAACGCCCCTGGCTTGCTGGTAATTATTTGTTAAATATCAATATTTTATTGCATATATCACGAATTAACACGAAACTGCTATAATTAACGTCTCTATAGCTGCCGGGTATCGCGTTTGAGCAATCCCGTCATCAGACAATGGAAAATGGGGCTCTATGCGCTGCTCGCCGCAGCCTTTTTATTGCCTTTTCTATATTCCGGCCAGGATGAGCTGAGCGCCCTGGAAAAGGCGCAGAAACGTGGCAGCCTCGTCCTGCTGACCCGTAACGGGGCGAGCACCTATTTCATTGGCCCCGATGGCGCCATGGGGCCGGAGTACGACCTGGCGGCAGCTTTTGCGAACTACCTCGGTCTCGAGCTTGAAGTTACCGTGGCCAATGAGTTCGCCGGCCTCGGCACCTTGTTGCAACACAGCCAGGGTGACTTTATCGGCGCCAACCTGACCCGCACTCCCGAGCGTGAGCAGCTGTTCAATTTCGGCCCGGACTATACCGAGACCAGGACCGCGGTGGTGTACCGCAGGGGCGCCGCCCGCCCCACCAGTTTGTCCGACCTGGTCGGTAAACGCATCGCTGTAATTGCCGGTTCGAGTTACGCGGACCAATTGGCAAAGGCACGCGAATCGCTGCCCGAACTGCAATGGACCACCGAAAACAACGCCGGCATCGAGGACCTGCTGATCGCCGTCGCCGAAGGTGAACTGGACGCGACGCTGGTGGATTCGAATATCTTCAGGATCAACCGCCAGTTCTACCCCAGGGTCCGAACTGCCTTCACCTTGCCTGACACACAGCGGTACGCCTGGGCATTTCAGCGCGGCGACGACGATTCGCTGGTGCAGAAGGCCCGTTCATTTTTCAGGCTCAGCAGGGAGGATGGCACACTGGCGATGATCATGGGCCGGTATGAGAACAACAAGCAGGAACTCGACCGGGTCGGCATGTTCCAGTTCATGAAACAGGTGCGCGAACGCCTGCCGCCGCTGATCCCGGTGTTCCGGGATGTCGCTGAGGCACACGACCTGGATTGGCGGCTACTGGCGGCCATGGGCTACCAGGAATCGCACTGGAACCCGGATGCGGCCTCCCGGACCGGTGTGCGTGGCATCATGATGCTGACCCGGCGCACTGCCACGCAACTCGGCATCAAGGACCGGCTCGACCCGGTGCAGAGCATCGAGGGCGGTGCGCGGTACTTCCTGCGTATGCACAATCGAATACCCAGGCGCATTGCTGAACCGGACCGCACCTGGATGGCGCTGGCAGCTTACAACATGGGCTGGGGGCACCTCGAAGACGCGCGCGTGCTGACGCAGAAACAGGGCGGCAACCCCGACCGCTGGCACGATGTCACCGAACGCCTGTTACTGTTGAGCCAGGAAAAATGGTATCGCCAGACCCGTTATGGTTACGCGCGCGGCTACGAAGCCAGGCAGTATGTCGAAAACATCCGCAGTTACTACGACACGCTGAAATGGATGGATACCCGGGCGCACCCGATGCTGCT
>JAPHTE010000192.1 GCA_026196445.1 Lysobacterales bacterium | reverse complement strand
ATCGGTGGCGGAAACCCAATACCCACCGGTGGCGGATTCAACAAGATCGTTCAAATGCTTGATGACAAGGACGTGCTGATCATCGTTTACGATGCACCGCTGGAGCCCAATTCGCGGCCGGTCGAAGTCAACGTGCTGGATCGCCCGGCAAAATTCCGCAGCGGTGTGATTCGCATCCTGGCTGACAGCGACGTGGATTATGTCAAGTATCGCTTGGGTTACAATTTCCAGAACGGTTGCCGAACGCTCGAGATATCACCCCCGGTTAACGTGCATGACCAGAACGCTATCGCCGATGACCTGGCGAATTATCTTGACGAAACCCTGCGGTTAGACTCAACCCAGTGGTACCTGTGGCGCCAGGCGCCAATGTTTTTCGATTAGGGCCTGATAGGGCCCAATGGCCATAACAAACCGTGATGAAAGGTTTACCTCAATTCCTCATAATCGGTGTGCAGAAGGCGGGCACCAGCTGGCTGCACCGCAACCTGCGTGAGCACCCCGGTCTGTTCCTGCCGAAAACAAAGGACCTGGGCTATTTCTGCTGGTGTGAAGGAGAGCAGGCGCTGACGCTGGAGCAATACCGGCAAGAATTTGCAAGGTCTGCGCCTGGCCAGTTGGCGGGTGAAGCGACCGCGGCTTATTTCTGGACCGAATCGGGTTCACAGTGGGACGTCAAGCCCACCGGGTATTGTCAGGACCTGCCAAAACGGGTGCGGGAAACGCTGGGAGATAATACCCGACTGGTACTGTCGTTGCGCGACCCCGTCGAGCGCGCCGTATCCGCGTTTATACACCACATCGCCCTGGGTGATCTTGACCCCGAATCGAGCCTGCTGGATGCCGGGGATTTTAGTGGCATCATCGATATCGGCTTTTACGCCGTCCATTTGCAAAACTGGTTGCGTTATTTTCCATTGCGGCAATTCCTGCTGCTCGACTTTGAGCGGGACATCACGCTGCAGCCAGCTGCTACGCTGCGGCGGGTTTTCGGGTTTCTTGGCGTAGAATCGAGTTTACAGATTCCTGGTTGCGAAAAACCCGTTTTCGAGGGTCGTGCACGGCGCTGGGTGGACGGTGAGGTGTGGGTGCCTTTAGACCAGTATCCGCAAGCACCACCAAGTGAACAGAATGAGATTGACGGAGGCACCTGGTGCCGCCGGGTGGACCGTTCGACGGTAGATGATTTACGTGATATCTACGCTGCAGATCAAAACCAGCTCAAGGGACTGCTCGGATAACAAGCTGATTTCCAAAAAGAATCATTGGATATGCGGCCACAATGCGCCGTTTACAACGCCTTGATAATCACCTCCTTTGACCACAGATATGGCGCATCAGGGTGCGCTGTAATGCGTCCCGCAATATTCAGAGGAATAGACCATGCGAATGGACAAGTTAACCAGTAAATTCCAGTTGGCACTGGCGGATGCACAGAGCCTGGCCGTTGGTCTGGATAGCCAGCTTATCGAACCGGACCACGTGATGGTCGCGTTGCTGGACCAGGAAGGTGGTTCCATCCGTCACTTGCTGACCAAGGCCGGGGTCAATGTCAACGCCCTGCGTTCACGTCTGGGCGAACGGCTGGATGCCTTCCCCCGCGTTTCCGGCGCCGCCGGGGAGATCAACCTTTCCAACGAAACCGTCAAGATACTGACCGTCACCGACAAGCTGGCACAGAAACGCGACGACCAGTACATCGCCAGCGAGTTATTTGTACTGGCAGCGCTGGACGTCAAGGGGCCACTGGCCGATATCCTGCTGCAGAATGGTGCCAACCGGGAAGCGATCGAAAGAGCTGTTGACGAAGTCCGCGGTGGCGAGCAGGTCAATGACCCCAATGCCGAGGAATCCCGCCAGGCGCTGGAGAAATACACCATCGACCTGACCGAGCGGGCCGAGCAATCCAAGCTGGATCCGGTTATCGGCCGCGACGAGGAGATCCGTCGCTGTATCCAGGTGCTGCAACGCCGCACCAAGAACAACCCGGTGCTGATCGGTGAGCCCGGCGTGGGCAAAACCGCCATCGTCGAGGGCATGGCGCAACGGATTGTCAACGGTGAAGTTCCGGAAGGTCTGAAAAGCAAGCGCCTGTTGTCGCTGGACATGGGCGCGTTGATTGCCGGCGCCAAGTTCCGGGGTGAGTTCGAGGAACGCCTGAAAGCATTGCTTAACGACCTCAGCAGGCAGGAAGGCAATGTCATCCTGTTCATCGATGAAATTCACACCATTGTGGGCGCCGGTAAAGCCGAGGGTTCAATGGATGCAGGCAATATGCTCAAACCCGCGCTGGCGCGTGGTGAACTGCATTGCATCGGCGCCACGACGCTGGATGAATACCGCCAGTACATGGAAAAGGATGCGGCGCTGGAGCGCCGTTTCCAGAAAGTGTTCGTTGGTGAGCCGAACGTGGAGGACACCATCGCTATCCTGCGCGGCTTGCAGGAACGCTACGAGGTCCACCACGGCGTGGATATCACCGACCCGGCGCTGGTGGCAGCGGCGACCCTGTCGCACCGCTATATCAGCGACCGGCAGTTGCCGGACAAGGCCATCGACCTGATGGATGAAGCGGCCTCGCGCATCCGCATGGAGATCGACTCCAAGCCTGAAAAGCTGGATCGCCTGGAACGTAAGCTGATCCAGCAGAAAATCCAGCGCGAGGCGTTGAAAAAGGAAAAGGACGAGGCTTCCGTGCAACGCCTGGCAGATCTCGAAGAAACCATCGCCAAGCTGGAACGCAAGTTTTCCGACCTGGAAGAGATCTGGAATTCGGAAAAGGCCGCCGTGCAGGGCACGACCCATATCAAGGAAGAACTGGAGCGCGCCCGTGCCGAACTGGAAACTGCGCGCAGGGCTGGTGACCTGGCGCGTATGTCTGAACTCCAGTATGGGCGCATTCCCGAACTGGAGGCAGCCCTGAAACAGGCCGAGATTGGAGAGCAGGCGGAGTTCAAGTTGCTGCGCACCAGCGTGACCGAGGACGAAATCGCCGAAGTCGTGTCGCGATGGACCGGTATCCCGGTGTCACGCATGCTGGAAGGCGAGCGTGACAAGTTGTTGCGCATGGAATCAGCCCTGCACAAACGCGTGGTCGGCCAGGACGAGGCGGTGCAGGCGGTTGCCGATGCCATCCGTCGTTCGCGTGCCGGTCTGTCGGACGCCGAGCGACCGATTGGTTCCTTCCTGTTTCTCGGTCCGACCGGCGTCGGCAAAACCGAGCTGTGTAAATCGCTGGCGGAATTCATGTTCGATACCGAAGAAGCCATGGTGCGTATCGACATGTCCGAGTTCATGGAAAAACACTCGGTGGCACGCCTGATCGGTGCGCCTCCGGGTTATGTCGGTTACGAAGAAGGCGGTTATCTGACCGAGGCGGTGAGGCGCAGGCCGTATTCGGTCATTTTGCTGGACGAGGTCGAGAAGGCTCATTCTGACGTTTTCAACATCCTGTTGCAGGTTCTCGATGACGGCCGCCTGACCGATGGCCACGGCCGCACGGTAGATTTCCGCAATACCGTGATAGTGATGACTTCCAACCTCGGGTCCAGCCGTATCCAGGACCTGGCCGGTGGTGGTTACGAGCAGATGAAAAACGCGGTGATGGAAGTGGTCGGGCAGCATTTCCGGCCCGAGTTCATCAACCGCGTGGACGACCTGGTCGTGTTCCATCCGCTGGATCAACAGCAGATTCGCCTGATTGCCGGCATGCAACTGGAAATGCTGCGCAAAAGGCTTGGCACCGCCGGTTTGGAAATGCAGATCAGCGATGCAGCGCTGGATTTACTGGCCGAGGCTGGTTTTGACCCGGTTTATGGTGCCAGGCCGTTGAAGCGCGCCATCCAGCAGCAGATCGAGAACCCGCTGGCGCAGAGTATCCTGTCGGGCAAGTTTGCCGCTGGTGCGACGGTGCATATCGACGTGGAGGACGGTCGCTTCAGCTTCACAGGTTAATGCCTGATGGGACAACCGGTTTAGCCGGTCGTAAAAAAAGGGGTTGGCCTTGGCCAACCCCGAGCGGAGCAATAATCCAGTGCGATATTACTTGGTGGCTTCCCTTGCCAGCTTCGTGAACATCACCAGGCCAACGACCGGGAGTGCGATGACGTATCCCAGGGCGATGAACGGTGAAGCAAAAAACAAGCCGATGTTCTTGACCATGGTTGCTGCATTGCGATGACTCTTCTTAAAGGCCACGTATGCCAGTTTGCCAATCTGGTATAAACCAATGAGGGGCAGTGCAAGCACGTAGCCCAGTGCGATCAACGGTGCGCCGACAAACATCCCGACGACTTTGGCAAAGCCGAGAAATCCGGACCGCTCACGGGCTTCCGGAATGGTCGCTTTCTTGCTTTCAACGACGGCTTCCGGTGCATCTGCAACTTCATTTGCGGCTTCGGTTTCACCGATGGCCTTCAGCGTGATGCTTTCGATGATCTCCGGTGTCAGCGGTTTGTGGACAAATCCGCTTGCGCCCAGCACAGAAGCCCTGGATTCAGTGTCTTCGGTGCCGTGACCCGTAATGACAACCACGGGTGTCCAGGGGCAGCGTTCCTTGATACGGGCGGTAACTTCAAGTCCGTCCATTCCCGGCATTCTGATGTCAGTGAAAACAACGTCAAACTCAGATCCGTTCATCGTCGCCAGCGCTTCCTCGCCACTCAGTACAGTGGTGACCTCATAGCCCTTGTCTGACAGAACCCGGTCAAAGCTGCGTCCTACAATTGTGTCGTCGTCAATTACCAGTACTTTTTGGGATTTGGTGTTCATGATTTGCTCCTTGGTGTTCCTGTAATGTTTCCTCTTGCACTATATGTAATGCAAATTTAGTGCCAGGAGCATGGGTGACTTGAAAAATAAAATTAAACATATATAAATCAGTAATTTAAAAACTTGAAATAAGTAACGAAATATATTGAAGGAAGGCAAATGCGGTGCGAACGTCTATAAAATTTATACGAAAAATTCAAGCTATTCAATAATATCGAGTAAAAACATGCACTTACGTTTTTACAGGCATGTATATAAAAAATATACATCAATATTAATGTTTAAAAACAGATAGATAGAATAAAGGTGGCAAAGAAACCCGGGCCCTTGGAATTTTTGGCCCGCATGGCAGCGCCGGTGCCGTGGCTGCCCCGGCGCATCTTGCAGCACATTTGGATCACCAGGTGTTCAGGGCAGATCCGCTCCTGGTGGACTTCCGCTCTGACTGTATCCAGAGCAGCTTACCACCAGCCACGGCGGCGGAAATACCAGGCCATGAGGCCGGCCATGACCGCCATGAAACCGAGCAGGGCGGGATAGGCCCAGGCAATGGACAGTTCCGGCATGTTCTCGAAATTCATGCCATAAATACCGGCCAGAAACGTCAGGGGAATGAAAATACTGGCCATGATTGTCAAAACTTTCATGACCTCGTTCTGGCGATGACCTACAGCGGAGAGGTAGAGGTCAGTCAGCCCCGCCGTCAGGTCGCGAAGCGTTTCCACCGTATCGAGGACCTGCACAGCGTGATCGTACACGTCGCGCAGAAACACCTTGGTCTCTTCCGACACCAGGGCGTGATCGCTGCGGTAGAGGGAAGACACCACCTCCCGCACGGGCCAGACGGAGCGGCGCACGACGAGCATCTCGCGTTTCAGCACGTGGATCTGGTGCAGGGTATCCTCCGTGGGCTTCTCCATGATGGTTGCGTCGAGGGTCTCCACGCGGTCGCCGATTTTCTCCAGCACCGCGTAATAATTGTCCACCACCGCGTCGATCAGGGCGTAGGCCAGGTAATCCGGGCCCCGGCTGCGGATACGGCCTTTGCCAGCCCGCAGGCGTTCGCGCACGGGCTCGAACACATCCCCGATACGTTCCTGGAACGACAGTACGAAGTTTTCCCCTACAACCAGGCTGAGTTGCTCGCTGAAAACCCGATCCTTGGTCTCGTCGAAGAACAGCATGTGCATGACCACATAAATATGGTCGTCGAATTCCTCGATCTTGGCGCGCTGGCTGACCGAGGCAATATCTTCAAGGACCAGGGCATGCAGGCCGAAACGCTTGCCAAGGCTTTCCAGGGTGGCGATATCATGGAGTCCGTCGAGATTAATCCAGCTAACGGTGGGCATGTCCTTCAGCGGCAGGCACTCACTGATGTCCGCCATGTTCTTTTCGCGCAACCCATCGGCGTTGTAATCAAGGAAGGACAGGCGACTCTGCTCGACTTTTTGTTCGCCGGTGTGAACAATCGTGCCCGGGGCCGAGCCCGCCTTTTTCGTGATTCGCGGTACCAGTCGGCCCATTACCTTAAGATGGTGGCTGGGGTTCAGCGCATCAGCAATATCGCGATAATGGCCACCGGGCCGATTTTGTTTTGTGCCTCGACTCATAAGCGGTGCTCCCAGATTCAGTGTTATGTGTTCAACAGCCGTGAGAACGGAATGCCAAGCGTGCTTACTTCATTATGACCCATTCACCAGGAGAGACAAACCGGACTTTCAAAACCACCTTTCCCGATGATCAAATCAGACCTCGAAATTTCCCTCGATTCCCATTGGAGTTTTTTGCAGGGCGTTAAGTCCTGCTTGCTGTTCTGCTGTACCGGTACGTTCACCGGGTCTTGTGGAACGCCTCAGGCAGAAAGACGTGGCCCGCTACCTGGGCGTGACGCCGGTGGCTCTGAGCCGGATACGGGCACGCATCAGTGGCCCCGTGACCGGTTAAGGCCGCCACTCGGGAGCCGCGCCGGTATCCTGGTATAGGGGCTTGTTGAATTCATCCCGCTCTTCACTGAAATACCATACCGTTCTGGGGAAATACTCCCTGTGTTCGGGAAAGGCCCTGGCAAATTCTTCCCGGCAGGGTCCGGTGAAATCTTCCCTGGAAAGACCGTCATGGTTCTCCAGGCAGGCCTGTACCAGCCGGTCGAAAAAATGCCCGCCCATGAAGCGGTCGTAGACGATACTGTGAAACCTGTCCTGATCCATGAGGTTGTAGCGGTTGAGCCGCCGGTTGGACAGGCCGATGTCCCGGCGCCGGCGCACATCGATCCCCACGCTCAAGTCGCGATGGATGATGCGTGAAAATTTTCCCGCTGGATCCACTTCGAAAATCACGTTCTGGCCATGTGGTTCCATCAGGTATCCGAAATGGCGAAAACAGGCTACCCAGTGGCGGACGATGGGTAGCATGATATTGTCCAGGACAAAGGTCAGTGGATCGGCACGTCCAATCAAATCGTGGAGCAACAAAGGAATCCCGGAGTCAAAAAAATCCCGGCCGTAAAGGGCGAAGCCTGGAATGAGGCGGGCATTGGCCTCACCGATGGGAAAGGGCTGCATGTCCCGCACCAGGTAGCCCCAATGCTCCCCGCGGGGTGAACCGGGATCGAGATCGGGATGGCACACGGCGATTACTTCCCGCAAGAAAGCAAAATGTTCGTCCAGTAGCCCGATGCCGGCTTCCAGTTCCCGGCTGACGTTGATGGCCTGTTCGAGTACTTCGTGGCGCATCCTGCGGCCATAGCGTGAAATCTTGAAAGGAAAATGAACCTTGACGGCGTGTAGTGGCGGTTGTTCCAGGGCATAGAGTGTCCGGGTGGAAGAACTGGGCGCCACGGACATGGTCTTGCATCTTTTGGACAGCTCCAAAGTCCGTTGGACATAGCCATCCTGTTGGCAGGATTTGAGCACCTGGGGATGGATGGCGAACATCACCTTGTTGTCAGCCAGGTACCTCCCGGCCAGTTCCGCAGGGGGATTGGCTGTATAGACCAGCATCTGGTCCCGGGGAAACTCAAACAACGGCAGTTCGAACCGTTCCCGGGGGCTGTCCGGCCGATAGGCACTTTCAGCCTCGGTGTAAGCCGCATGGCTGCTGTAGGTCCGGGTGCCTTCGTTGCGGTAACGCTCCAGGTATTCGAAGGGTGGAATGGGTAGGGTCATTGACGAATAATTTATCTGGGCCTGACCTGACCCTCGCCCCTGACGATCCACTTGTAGCTGGTCAGTTCGGGCAACGCCATCGGACCGCGGGCGTGCAGTTTCTGGGTGCTGATGCCGATCTCTGCGCCCATGCCGAACTGCCCGCCATCGGTAAACGCGGTCGAAGTATTGGCGTAGACAGCCGCTGCATCGACCCGCTCCAGGAATTGCTCGATGACCTGCGGGTCTTCGGCAATGACGGCCTCGGAGTGCCGGGAACTGTAACGCTGGATGTGTTCAAGGGCTTCTTCGAGCCCTGCAACGGTCTTGATGGACATCCTCAGAGACAGGAACTCGGTACCGAAGTGTTCAGGCTGTGCGATTTGCAGTTCGGCCGCATAGTCTTTCGTGAGCGCATCGTGTGCCTCATCGTCAGCAAATACGGTCACCGCATGTTGCTCGCCGAGTTGGCGCATCAAGGCCGGCAATTCGGTCAACAGGTCCCGGTGCACCACCAGGCAATCGAGCGCGTTGCAGACACT
>JAPHTE010000268.1 GCA_026196445.1 Lysobacterales bacterium | reverse complement strand
TGTACCTGGCAGGCACCGAAATTCCTGCTCAGTACTTCCTGCAGGCCCTGTCGGTGGTCAGTATCCGTGACGGCCAGGAAGTCGCTGTGGGCGACGTCATCGCACGTATCCCGCAGGAGTCTTCCAAGACCCGTGATATCACGGGTGGTCTGCCGCGTGTCGCTGACCTGTTCGAGGCTCGCAAACCGAAGGAATCGGCGATTCTTGCCGAAGTCTCCGGTATTTTCAGCTTCGGTAAGGAAACCAAGGGCAAGCAGCGTATTGTGATTACCCAGGATGATGGTGAGCATTACGAGGCACTGATTCCGAAGTGGCGCCACCTGATCGTGTTTGAAGGCGAGCGCGTGGAGAAGGGTGAAACCATCGTTGATGGGGAGCCGAACCCGCATGACATCCTGCGCCTGATGGGTGTCGAGGCGTTGTCCGATTACCTGACCAAGGAGATCCAGGACGTGTACCGTCTGCAAGGCGTGAAAATCAATGACAAGCACATTGAGGTTATCGTCAGGCAGATGCTGCGCAAGTCCGAGATACTCGAGTCGGGTGATACCAACTTGTTGATGCGTGAGCAGCTTGATGTCGTGCGTGTCAGGGATGCCAACGCGGCTGCGGAACGGGACGGTGGCCAGCCGGCCGAGTACCAGCGCCTGTTGCTGGGTATCACCAAGGCTTCGCTGGCGACGGAATCATTTATTTCTGCGGCGTCATTCCAGGAGACGACACGCGTGTTGACCGAGGCTGCCGTACGCGGCACCACTGATCACCTGCGCGGACTCAAAGAGAATGTCATCGTCGGACGCCTGATTCCGGCCGGTACCGGTATGGCCTATCACAACTCGCGTAAACGTGCGCCCGAGGAAGACCCGGAAATCGATCTGGCGGCACTGGCCGCCGCCGTTGCAGCCGAAGAGTTTAGCGAACTGGATGAGATCGAGGCTGCTGCCGAAGGGTCCGCCAATGAATAGGCCGCGTTTACGACGTTTGTAATTTGGGGTCAGAGTCAAGTGCCAGGGTAAACCAACTCCGGCACTTGACTCCGATCCTTTCTTTGTTGCCGTGTTGACCAACACGGTTTTTATCTAATAATTTCATTATTGCCCTTGCGCAGCAAAAGTGACCCTGTCATAATTGACCGGCTAACTAAACCAATCCCTTCAGAAGAGGGGCCGGCTGGGAGGACAAGCATTCCGACAAGGGCTGCACCTGACCAATCCGGATAGCCGATGTCGCCGGCGCGTGGGCCGGAATCATGGGTGCCCAATCCAGGCTTTAGAGCTGGGGTTGGGCATTTGACATTGTCAGGGGGCCTGCGTAGAATTCGCCGCCCTCGACAGACAGGGGAAATCCCCGTCTGTCGTTTTGTTTATTTAGCGCATTTATTTTTTGCCATTTTCAAATCGATTTGGGTAAATAGTATGACGACTGTAAATCAATTGGTACGCAAGCCTCGCAAGCCAAAAGAATATAAAAGCGGCGTACCCGCGCTCGAGGGATGTCCGCAAAAACGTGGTGTGTGCACGCGTGTGTATACAACGACGCCCAAGAAGCCTAATTCGGCACTGCGTAAAGTCGCCCGTGTCAGGCTGACCAATGGTTTTGAAGTCACCAGCTATATCGGTGGAGAGGGTCACAACCTGCAGGAGCATAGCGTGGTCCTGATCCGTGGCGGTCGTGTAAAAGACCTCCCGGGTGTGCGTTACCACACGGTGCGCGGCAGTCTCGATACCTCCGGTGTCGGTGATCGCCGCCAAGGGCGTTCCAAGTATGGTGCCAAGCGGCCCAAGAAATGATGCGGATCAGTTTGTGATCAAGCAGTAAGGATCAGGTAGCACAATGTCAAGAAAACATTCGAATTTTGCACGTGAAGTTTTGCCGGACCCAAAGTTCCACAGTGAAATGATCACCCGGTTTGTCAACATGGTGATGAGCAGTGGCAAGAAGTCTACGGCGGAACGTATCGTTTATGGTGCGATTACCACTATTGAAGACAAGAACAAGAGCGCCCCGGCACTGGAACTGGTCGAAACCGCGCTGGAAAACGTCAGCCCGATGGTCGAGGTGAAATCACGTCGGGTCGGTGGTGCGACTTACCAGGTGCCCGTGGAAGTGCGCCCCAAGCGCCGGCAGACGCTGGCGATGCGCTGGATTATCGATGCCGCGCGCAAGCGTGGTGAAAAGAGCATGCCTCAGCGGTTGGCAGGTGAATTGCTGGACGCAATGGAGCAGCGTGGTGCAGCGGTCAAGAAACGCGAAGAAGTGCACCGCATGGCAGAGGCCAACAAGGCCTTCTCGCATTACCGCTGGTAGCAGGGTTTAGAGGAATTTATAGTGGCTCGTAACACGCCAATCGACAGGTATCGCAATATCGGCATCATGGCCCACATTGATGCCGGTAAGACCACGACGACTGAACGCATCCTGTTCTACACCGGTGTTTCACACAAGATCGGTGAAGTTCATGACGGCAATGCCACCATGGACTGGATGGAGCAGGAGCAGGAGCGTGGCATTACGATCACCTCTGCTGCAACCACCTGTTTCTGGAAAGGCATGGATCAGCAATTCAAGGAACACCGGATCAATATCATCGACACCCCGGGACACGTTGATTTCACCATCGAGGTCGAGCGTTCATTGCGTGTACTCGATGGCACGGTGGCGGTATTTTGCGCCGTCGGTGGTGTGCAACCCCAATCCGAGACGGTCTGGCGCCAGGCAACCCGTTACAAGGTTCCACGTTTAGCGTTCGTCAATAAGATGGACCGCACCGGTGCCGACTTCGATCGCGTTGTCGGGCAGATCAAGCGACGTCTGGGTGCTCGCGCCGTTCCTATCCAGTTACCCATCGGTGCCGAAGAGAGTTTCGAGGGAATCGTGGACCTGGTCAGGATGAAGGCCATTTACTGGGATACCGAAAACCTGGGTGTCGCGTACGAAGAACGTGACATACCTGAAGATATGCAGGCCGCTGCCCAGGCTGCGTACGAATACATGGTCGAGATGGCTGCGGAAGCTTCCGAAGACTTGATGGAGGTGTACCTCGAAGAAGGTGACCTCAACAAGGCGCAGGTCATCAAGGGATTGCGTCTGGGTACCTTGAATAACGACATCGTTCCCTGTCTGTGTGGAACGGCGTTCAAGAACAAAGGTGTCCAGTCCCTGCTGGACGCGATCGTCGACCTGATGCCTTCCCCGTTGGATGTGCCTGCGATCAAAGGCATCCTCGAGAATGAGGAAGAGGGCGTTCGCCAGAGCGATGACGGCAGACCGTTTGCGGCGTTGGCCTTCAAGATAGCCACCGATCCTTTCGTCGGCACCTTGACCTTCTTCCGGGTTTATTCAGGTGTGCTGAAGTCCGGTGACACGGTTTATAACCCGGTCAAGGGCAAGAAAGAACGCGTCGGTCGTATTCTGCAAATGCACGCCAACTCCCGTGAAGAAATCAAGGAAGTCCGTGCTGGCGATATCGCCGCAGCCGTCGGTTTGAAAGACGTCACTACCGGTGACACGCTGTGCGACCT
>JAPHTE010000191.1 GCA_026196445.1 Lysobacterales bacterium | reverse complement strand
TTGCAAGAACCGGATAGCTAGAATTTCCCACGATGTATAACCGCTTTCGACCAGGAGCGGAAGCTCACGTTCTGCAATAACTAAACTGAACACCTTATTGAGACTCATGAAGTATGCCGCTGGAATACTAGAATGTATGCGAACTGGTCGAGTTTTCTCAATAATCAGTTTCTCCCCTCTTTGTGCAGTTTCTTAATTTCCTCCTATAGTTGTTTTTATGGGTGTCTGATGAATAAGTATGTATGATAAGTGGACTTGTTCGGGACGCTGGGGTAATAACAATAAATGGGTGATCAACACGCCGAATCACTATTGGGAAATTTTTGGTCAGAATTGAAGCGCAGGCACGTAATCCGCGTTGTTGTGATCTATGCAGTTGTTGGCTGGGTCATAATCGAGGTGGCCTCAACGATCCTGCCTAACCTAAACCTGCCAGACTGGACCGTCACCTTGGTTACTGTCTTAATTGGTCTGGGCTTTCCCATAACCGTAATCATGGCTTGGGTCTTTGATATTGGCCCCAAGGGTGCCCACCGGACAAAACCTGTCGATGAAGTTCCAGACGACGTGACGCCGGAGGCCAGACCGACCAAAAAATCCAAGCCTGCCAGCACTGTTGCACCCGCTTCGGACCTGGAGAGTGACAGAAAATCCATTGCTGTGTTGCCATTCGTTAACATGAGTGGTGACACCGAGAATGAGTACTTCAGTGATGGTATTTCTGAAGAAATCCTGAATCTGCTGGTCAAGTTACCCAAGTTGCGCGTGGCATCCCGAACTTCATCATTTGCGTTTAAGGGTAAAGATTTTGATATCCCGATTGTTGCACAGAGGCTTGATGTTGCCACCGTGCTTGAAGGCAGTGTGCGGCGGGCAGGCAACCGGGTACGTATCACGGCACAGTTGATTGACACCGCCACCGATTCACACCTTTGGTCGGAGACCTACGACCGGGAAATGAAAGATGTTTTTGACATCCAGGATGATATTGCCAAGAGCATCGTGAAAGCACTCGAAGTAACACTGACACCAAAAGAGCGACGTGCGCTGCAATATGTTGCAACCACGGATGTTGAAGCTTTTGATTTCTACCTGCGTGGTCGCCGGTTTTTCTATACGCATACCAAACGGGGTTTTCATCATGCTATAAAAATGTACGAACAAGCCATTGATCAGGACCCCAATTACGCACTTGCCTATGCAGGACTTGCCGATGCCTATTCTTTTTTATACCAGTGGGCGGAATCGTCGCCTGAGATTGCAAAAAAGGCCAACGAGGCAAGTATACGGGCCGTTGAACTGGATTCGGATTCAGCTGAAGCGCATTCTGCGCGGGGTATGGCGCTCTCCCTCAACAAACAATATGATGATGCAGAACGGGAATTTGAAACCGCGATCCTCCTCAATCCAGAGCTTTTTGAAGCGTATTATTTATATGCACGTGACTGCTTTGCCCAAGGCAAGCCGGAAAAAGCTGCGCGTTTGTTTGCCAAAGCGGCAGAAGTTAACCCTGCCGATTTTCAGGCCCCCCGTTTACTGAGCATTGTTTACCGTGATCTTGGTCGCCACGCAGATGCCACAGAAGCCAACTTAAAAACGGTTCGAGCTGTGGAGAAACACCTTAAAACACATCCCGATGACGCCCGTGCACTCATTCTTGGTGCCTGCGCATTGGCCGATTTAAACGAAAATGAAAGGGCAATATCGTGGGCTGAACGGGCACTGGAGTCAGACCGAGGTGAGCCCGCAGTGCTCTACAATGTCGCCTGCATGTACGCCCAACTCGGCGATAAAGACCGTGCCATAGAGTTACTGACCGAAGCCATTGACCAGGGCTATGGGCATCGTGCCTGGCTGGAAAACGATGGGGACCTTATGACCCTTCGTGAAGATGCCCGCTTCAAAGAGCTGTTAGAACGGCTTGACTGACCCACTGGGAATCGAACTATGTGCTTATCAATCGCTTCCCGAATATCCATATCAACTGTAACAATGACGCCAATTATCTCTTGCTGATATGCGGTTTCCATAATGGTAACCCATCAACGATTATCGGCATTTGCCGAAACTGACAAGAGACGCTTTGGGTCAGTTGCTGCCTGCCACTATCCTATCATCTGTAGGGCCGCTATTGGCCGGTTGTTGCTGGACAGGATTCTCAGATTCTTGTCCTGTGAGAGACGGCTCAGAAGCGCAAAGCAGCCACTCAGAGGATGAAATGTCCAGCTTCACTTAGCAGGGTAGATGGTCAGAAGTAGATGCTCAAAAGGGTAAAAAACGAGCCGGGGCAAAGAGTCAATTGTGATCTATTTCCGGTAGGGCGCTGGCAAATGTTCAGCGCGGGTTAATTGTTCGGCGCTATACTTATAAGTGTGAGCTGTTAATTTACAGGTGTATTTACGATGAACAAAACATTGACGGTCCTGGCGGTGATGTTACCTCTGTACATAAGCGGTTGCGCCACCCAGGAAGAAAAGGTAGCGATCTCGCTGGACTCTGATCCGCGCATTGGTGACGAGGTTAAACAAGTCTGTTTTGCCCGTAATGTCGACAGTTGGAGCGACGTCGATAACGACCGCAATGCCGTGGTTCTGAGAATGAAGAACCGCGATTATTACAAGCTGAAGCTGAGTGGCGGCTGTGACCCGCAATGGGCAATGATGAATCTCGCGCTCATCACCCGCGGTGGATCGAACTGCTATACGCGTGGTGATCGGGTCAAAACGGACGGTGACGCATTCCGTGGTTATGCATCGGCCTGCGTTATTACACAGATCAACAAGTGGGATCCGGATGCAGTTAAAAAAGCGGATCAGCACAAAAAGGACGAACAGCAAACCGAATAACACACTCCTGCCACAACGGGGCCAGGTTCATTTACCAGCTTTTGGTTAAATGAACCTGGCCCTTTTCCTGTTTGACCGGTTTTAAACCTTATCAATGCCCACGGAAATCTGGCAAAATTAACGTTTGTCCTTGGTTAAAGTCCCCACGTGAATTCGCCCGTCAACGGCGGTTTCGGAAACAGGAAAAAGTCATGAAAAACAAAAGACTGCTCCAGGCATTAATTTTATTCTTGGCACTGGTTTTGGCATCCGCTGTGAGCGCCCGACCGCGGCCGGCAGGTGCTGCGGAGTACGCAGACAAGCTGGCTGCGTGGAAGCTGCACCAGGAAATGGAAGCAAATTCACCCTATGCGGGTCTGGAATGGCGCAGTGTCGGGCCGGTCGTACAGGGCGGCCGCCTGGTGGACATGGAGGCCGTACCCGGTCGGCCGTACAGTTTTTACATGGCATATGCCTCGGGCGGTCTGTGGAAGACTACCAACAACGGGCACACCTTTGAGCCATTGTTCGACCACCAGCCCAGCATGATCATGGGTGATATCGCGGTCGATCCCGAGAACCCGGACACCGTCTGGGTGGGAACCGGTGAGAACAATTCTTCACGCTCGTCCTATGGTGGCATGGGTGTTTACCGTTCCGACGACGGCGGCGCCAACTGGCGTTACATGGGCCTGGGTGATAGCGACCGTATAGGCCGAATCCTGATTGACCCGGATGACCCGAACCGAATTTACGTTGCAGCAGTTGGCAAGTTGTACACCCCTGGCGGGCAACGCGGTATTTTCCGCAGCACCGATGGCGGAGAAAACTGGCAACAGGTCTTTGAAGGTGACGAATGGACCGGTGTCATCGACCTGGTTTTCAAACCCGGAGATACAAAGACTATCTACGCGGCGGCCTGGGATCGTCAACGCCGGCCGTGGGATTTCACCGAGGGCGGTGATGGTTCCGGTATCTATAAATCCACCGACGGTGGTGACAACTGGACCCGGCTCGAGGGCGGCCTGCCGTCCGGCAAGCTGATCGGTCGTATCGGGCTGGCTGTCAGCCCCGCCAGCCCGGAAACGCTATACGCGAGCATAGACAACCAGGAGTTGCTGCCGGAAGACCAGTGGGACCTGGGCGACCGTCCGCTCAGCGCCAAACGTCTGCGCAATATGAGCAAGGAAGAATTCCTGGCCCAGGACAAGAACGAAATCGAAGCCTTTGTCCGCGCAGCGGATTTTCACGTGACAGTTGATGCAGACAAGCTGATCGAGTGGGTCAAGTCCGGCAAGGTCACCCCACAGGATATCGTCGATGAAATGAGCGACGCCAATGCCAACATGCTCAACACCGATATCGTCGGTTTGCAGGTGTGGCGTTCGGACGACGCAGGCGGCAATTGGCATCTGACACATGACAAGCCCCTCGACGGTGTGGTGTATACCTATGGTTATTACTTCGGTGAAATCCGCGTGTCGCCCGGGAACGTGAACGAGGTTTACGTGCTCGGTGTACCCCTGATCAAGTCCGGGGACGGCGGCCAGAGCTGGGCGCTGGCCATGGGGCGTGATGTGCACGGTGACCACCAGTCCATGTGGATCAACCCGGAATACCCCGACCACGTGATCACCGGCAACGACGGTGGTGCCGATGTCAGTTACGACGGTGGCAAGACCTGGGTCAAGATCGATGCGCAACCACTTGGACAGTTCTACACCGTCAACGTGGACATGGCGTCACCATACAATGTGTACGGCGGCCTGCAGGACAATGGCACCATCCGTTGCTCTTCAAAGAATCGCTGGCAGACCGGTCCCAATTGCCGCAGCATCAACGGTGGTGACGGCATGTATGTCGTCATCGACCCGCGTGACAATGAGACGACCTACACGGGTTCGCAATTTGGTAATTACATCAGGATCAATGCCGATGGTTCCCGCGATGAAGTGCGTCCGCGCCGCGAGTTTGGCGCCCCGGCGTTACGTTACAACTGGAACACGCCGGTGATCCTGTCACCGCACAACCCGGACGTGGTGTATTTCGGCGCCAACCGCCTGTTCCGCTCAATGGATAAGGGCAACACCTGGACAGCTATCAGCGCTGATCTGAGCCGTTCTGATAACCGTGGTGACGTGCCGTTTGCCACCCTGACCACGCTTTCTGAATCCCGCTTGCAGTTCGGCCTGGTCTGGGCCGGCACCGACGACGGCCAGGTTTGGGTCACTGATAGCGGCGGTGTGCGCTGGAAGGATGTCGGCGGTAAATTGCCGCGCAACCGCTGGGTCAGCCGCGTTGAGGCATCCAGCCACGTGAAGGAACGCGCTTACGTCACGCTCAATGGTTACCGTGACGATGATATCCGGGCCTACGTCTACCGCACCGACGACCTTGGCGAGAGTTTCAAGGACATCAGCAAGGGCTTGCCGGACGAGGCTGTCAACGTGATCCGCGAGGATCCCGTGGTAGAAGATATTTTGTACGTCGGCACCGACCGTGGTGTGTACGTGTCCACCAACGGTGGCGATTCCTGGGCCGCCTTGCAGGGCGGCCTGCCCAATGTGCCGGTGCACGACCTGGTCGTCCACCCGCGTGAACGTGAACTGGTCGCGGGCACCCATGGCCGCAGCATCTGGATCGTGGACGTGTTGCCGATACAGGACCTGGCCGAAGCCGGTGACGATGTCTCATTGAAGGTGTTCTACATCGACGAGGTGCAGGCCAGCCGCAGCTGGCGCTCCGAGCGCTCACGCTGGTGGTTTGATCCGGAGGAAGCACCCAGGACAGTCATCAAGTACTGGAGTAACGTGGCCGGTGCGGCCGCGATCGAGGTCCTGGATGGCAACGACAACGTGGTGCAGCGTTTTAGCGCCGATGCCGCCAGTGGCATGAACAGTATCGAATGGGACTTGCTGGTCGACGAGGAAATGGCACTGGCAGCCGAGACAATGGCACTGGAGAATGACAAGGGCAAGGGCAAGGATGATGGGGATTCTGCCAAAAACCTGGCCAAAACGCCCTATGCCGAGTCCGTGCGGCTGGGCCATGCCCTCTACGTGGTTCCGGGTGACTACCAGGTCCGTGTCAGCGTGGGTGAGAACAGTGACAGCGCCGAACTGAAGATCAAGGCGCCCAAGCCGTTCGAACCCCGCTTCAAAGAGCCCTACAAGCTGCGCGGCAGGAAATAGCATTATGGGGTAAGCGGGAAAGAGGTCAGGTTCATCTGGAGTAAGACGAACCCGGCCTTTTCCCATAAACCCGGCCCCGATCCACGCATGGCAATCCGCTACCAACACCTGACAGCAGACGGCTTTCCCGAAGCGCACGCGACCATGGTCGCGGCCTTTGCCGATTATCACCTGGACATGAGCTACATGACGGCTGAGCGATCCTGGTTGCGGAACCTGAAAAGCGGCGTGAGCTATGACTGTTCCGTGGGCGCCTTCGACGATGACAGGATGGTCGGTTTTACCTTTGTCGGTCTGGATGACTGGCAGGGCGATCCGGCCGCGTTTGACGCCGGTACGGGGATCATTCCCGGATACAGGGGGCAGGGGATTGCAAACGGAATGTTCGAGTTCGTTATTCCGGGGCTCAGGGACCGGGGGGTGAAAAGGTTCCTGTTGGAGGTCCTGCAACCCAACAGGGCCGCCATCCGGGCGTACCAAAAAGCCGGGTTTGAAATTACCCGCGAGTTTGCCTGTTATGACTTGCTGCCCGGGTCGTTCGCCGGTGCACGGCTGACAGGAGGTGATATCGGGGTCCGCGTGATCGACAAAACAACGGTGCAGGCTTTCAGGGGGCAGACAGACTGGCAGCCCTCGTGGGAGAACAGCTTCACCGGTATGGATCGCATCCCTGACGATTTAGTCCGGCTGGGAGCGTTCCATGCTGGGCGATGCATAGGGGTCCTTGTGTTCTATCCGTTGCTGCAATGGATCATGTGCCTCGTTGTGGATCGGGAATTCCGCCGCCGTGGGGTGGCCTCGTCGTTGTTGAAATCCTTGATGACAGACCGGCGTCTGCCGGCAGGTACCGACAGGGTCAAAATCAACAATATCGATCATTGTGACCACGCCATGCGGGCGTTTTTCGTCAAGGCCGGGGCGGATTTCGTGATTGATCGGTACGAGATGGAATACGTGTTTAACCCGGGTTAGGGCGTCCGACCCAGGCGGTTATATAAGGCTGTGAACAGTAGTTCAATCCCAGCAGCCGGTTGCACCCGTGATCTGTCTTGTTTTGCGTTCATTCTGTCGACTGTGAATGGTGTGATGGCCAGTAGGGAATTATCCTTGCACCGGACCTGCAAGGAGTCAGCACAGTGAATTCTTTTTCAGCTAATGTGCAGCGTTCCAGGCTTACCGGTCGGCTGACTGTTATCTTTATGGTGCTAGTGGCCGCAGGCATGCAAACGAATGCTCTGGCACAGTTTCTTCCACGGTACGACGATGTCCGCCTGGCCCGAATGGGTTACACCAATACGGACGGAGAGCAGGGGCTGTCGGTTTACCACTACCGGCGTGACGGGGTCATGGGGACGGGCACCTGGTTTCTGCTCGACCGCAGTCGATATTCCGCCAATTACTACGTTTACGATGATCAGGGCAAGCTGGCGGAGAAATACCGCGAGTTTTCAGACGGCCTGATATCAACCCAGCGCTTCGAACACGACGCCGCCGGGCGGGTTGTCAAAGAATCCTTCACGCGATCGGACGGTATCGGTGGGTATGCCGACTTCAGGTGGAATGAATCCGGCCAGCTGCTGACCGCCGAGTGCCGGAAATTCCGCGGCTGGTTCAACGGCTTCATTCGATACCAATATGAGGATGGACGTTTGAGCGCCGCCACCATCACACGCGATGACAAGCCGTTCGGTGTGATCCGTTATGTCTATGGTGACGACGGCCGCCTGCAAAGCGAAACCTGGGACCTGGGCGGCGGCCGGTGGAGCCAGACTTTCAGCTATGAATATGAGCCGGTTCCGGAAATGGTTTTCAGCGCCTCGAGTCCGTTGCTTATGATGAACACTCGCTATCGCGTGACGGGTGAGAACTATGATTTCAATATGCAGGGTGGCGGGCCTTCGTTCTATACCTACGATGACGAGGGCCGTTTGCTGAAGAAGGTGTTCGAGCGTTCCGACGGGCTCAAGACGGAGACCGCCTATGTCTTCGATGACGTTGGCGACCTGGTTTCTTCCCGCCGGGTTTACCACGATGGCCGCACGGCGGGTTTCGTGTACAGCTACGACGGCGCTTCGCGCCTGACGGGTAAGACATTCAAACAATCTACCGGTGAAGAAGGCCTTGAAAAGTACGCGTATGACCGCCTGGGTCGTCTGGTGGGGGCTACTTACCGCAACATGGATTTCTGGTTGAATGGTGAGCTGACTTTTAATTACGACAGCTGGGGGCACATCGACGGCGGAAAATTTACGGGGCTGGACGGTAATGAAGCTGAACTTGATATCGAAACCGATGAACACGGCAACGTGCTGCGTTTCCACTGGGTTTTCAGCAACGGCATGACCCAGACTTATTCTTTCGATTACGACCCAATATCGAATGGGAGTCAGGTTCATTAATTATTTGTGATCTGAAAAAATAAATGAACCTGGCCCCGTATTGGAAACCCCGGTATTCGAATATACTTGAGTCTGCTTTCCAAAATACGAATAAACAGGATCAAGCATGGCTGATAATACTGAATCTTCTGGCACTGAAGCCGCTGGCTCAACAGAAACTACAGGCATCCCCAACCCATTTACTGAACTGGTCACGTCGTTCCGCGCCCTGAAGGGTGCGCCAAAAGGGTTCTGGTATACCAATTACATCTACTGGCTGGACGGTGTCGCCTATTTCGGCATGCTGACGCTGTTGGCGATGTACTTCCATGACATCCTTGGTATGACGGACGATTCCGGGCACAAGATCGTGTCCGCCTACATGGCGCTGATCACCGGATTCATGCTGGTGTTCGGTCCGATATCGGACAAGCTGGGGGTGCGCAAATCCCTGTTGGTTTCGGCGGCGCTGTATATTATCGGCCGCGCAGCTTTACCACTCGCGCCACATATTTTGCCGGTAGACTCCGGCCTGCTGCTGGCGGTCGTCTTCGGTGGATTGCTGCTGGCTGCGGCAGGCAACGGCTTCATGCAACCGGCATCTTACGCCGGTGTCCGCAAATTCTCGGACAAGGATACGGCCGCCATGGGTTACGGCCTGCTGTATGCCGGTATGAACCTGGGTATCGTATTCATCGGTTTCGCATCGTCGCGTATCAGGTCGGGGCTGCACATCGGCGATGTTGTCAACATTGACGGTTTCGGTATCGAGGGTGTCATGTGGTTCTGCGTTGGCGTCAACGTTTTGATGCTGTTGGGCTTGTTGTTCTTTTTTACCCCCAAGGTCGAACGTGAAGCTGAGCAGGCTGGTTCAGACGAGGAAGAAGAAAAAGCAGGTCTGGCAATCAAGGCCAGCAATCCGCTGGTTGGCGCACTCAACTGGCTCAAGCAAAGCCCATTGTCGAATGCCCGGTTCATGTTCTTCATCTTCGCACTGATGCCGGTTCAGACCCTGTTCGCTTACCAGTTCCTGGTCATGCCGCAATACGTGACCCGCGCGTTTTCCGAGGTCGTAGCCAACAACATGGAAATGATCGTCAACGTCTCCAACCCGCTGATAATTGTGCTCGGCGTGCCGATCATAACGGCCATGACGCGCAAGGTGCCGGTGTACAAAATGATGATCATTGGATCAGTGGTCTCGGCGTTGCCGACCTTTTTCTTCGTGCTGGGCCCAAGTTTCTGGTTGCTGATGGCCTACCTGGTGTTGTTCTCGATCGGCGAAGCGATGTGGCAGCCGCGTTTCCTGCAGTACGCAGCGGAACTCGCACCCGAGGGGCAGACCGGCGCCTACATCGCTTTTGCCAACCTGCCGTGGTTCATGATCAAGTTTATCGCCGGTTGGTACACGGGGCGCATGATGGACATCTACTGTCCGGCGGAGGGCCCGCTGAACACCGAGACGATGTGGCTGATATACGGCCTGATCGCAATCACCAGCCCGATCATGCTGGTCGCAGCAGGAAGATGGGTACGCAAGGGAATAGACAAGTAATCGGCCTGAACTGGTCAGAGCCGGGCAATTGGCGCCTTAAACCCCCTTCAAAACGCGCCTGGGTACATATTTGATCTCGTTACCCGGTTTCGGATGGTAGGGCACCATCCGCGCCAGCAGCCACGAGATCATCGCCATGGCGGTTCCAGCCAGAAACACAGTTGAGGGGGAATACAACCAGACGATACCGAAACTGGCCGGAATCACGACTGCCGCGATGTGGTTGATAGTAAACGACACACCGGCGGTCGAGGCAATATCCGCAGGGTCGGCAATCTTCTGGAAGTAACTCTTGATGGCGATAGCCATCGCGAACAGGATGTGATCGAGGATATAAAGCGTGGCAGCGACCCACGTCGTTTGCACGAAGGCATAAGCCGTGAAAATGATGATCAAACCGGTGTACTCGACATGCATCATCCTGCGCTCGCCAAAACGGGCGATCAACTTGCCGATTCGGGGCGCGGCGAATGTATTGATCACGTGGTTGACGAGGAATAGTAGGGCGATATTGGCAGCGGAAAAGCCAAACTTCTGCACCATCAAGAAGCCGGCAAAGACCATGAAAATCTGCCGTCGGGCGCCACTCATAAATATCAACGCGTAAAACAACCAGTAACGTCTGCGCATCAGCAATTGCTTTCTCTGTGGTACCGACTGCTGGAAATACGGGAACCACAGCCAGGCGCCGACGACCAGCAGGACCGAGATGGCGCCGCCCACCAGGTAAAGCCAACGGTAATCAACATCGAGAAAGTGAAGGCTCAACCAAACGCTGCTGAAGGCGATCAACGCGGCAATAGATGAAACCGAGGAAAGGCGGCCCATCACAACAGGGGCCCGGTCGGTATCGATCCACTGCAACGTCAGGGACTGTTGTACCGTGTAAAAATAATGGAAGCCGGTGGACATCAACACAGTGGTGAAATAAAAACCATACACGCTGGGCAGCCAGCCCGTGAGCGCTACGCCGGCGCCCAGCAGGCCCACCGAAAACAGGGCCAGTTTTTGCTCGCGCACCAGCAACAGCACAAAGACGACCGTGAAGGCCAGGAAACCCGGCACCTCCCTGAGGCTTTGCAGGATACCAATTTCACGACCCGTGAAAGCGACTTGTTCGACGGCGAAGTTGTTCAACAAAACCTGCCATACCGAAAATGACAGCGTGGCTGCGACCGCCATCAGGGCCAGTAGGTATTCGGGGTTGTTGCGTTTGTTTTTCATCCAGTGCTGCAGGTGGGTGATTGACGGGGCGCTGTTCCGTTGCTTTTTCAAGCGCAGTGTAGCAGTTGTCGACGCCTACGGGTTGAGCTGCGTGATGGAAGTTACCGGCACATCAGATAAACACGAAATATGCCAGAACCAGCAGGCCCAGAAAGGCCAGGGTAATGGCGACGAGCCGGGATTGTTGTCTTTGAAAGGCCCGCTTGCCGGCTTGCTTCAGGGCGACAGTCAGGGCGTCCATATCATGCAGGCACGACTCGAGCTCGCGTATGTGGAAGCGGAATTGCCACATGTGGGCGGCCAGGCCGATCCCGAACGCCAGCAACAGGAACAGGCCGAACACGGCGAGGTCGGTCGTATCCAGTGGACGCAGGCCGCCATACTTGAGATAGGTGTAGTACTGGCTTCCGGTGTAGAAAACCAACGGCGCGGTCAGAGCGTTGACACATACGGCCCAGATGTAGCGGTGCCGGTAAAAATGCGTGATGTCTGCAAGGTAGTCGCGCAGCGTGTTGCTGAGTACACCGGGACCCGGTATGGCCTGTAGCGTCTTCCACTGGAAAAAGGCCAGGAAGGCGACAATCGCCAGTACACAGGTGTTTACCCATTGGATCGTGGTTCCATCGCTGAACAGCACCAGCAGCATGGCAAGGGCTGGCAGGAATATGGACTTGATTACCAGGTCCAGGGCCAATCCGCGGTGGAACAGCTGGGATATGGTCAATGACTCTTTGTTCAGTAACGACCTGATCTCATCCGCGGTCAGGCTCTCGTTTAACTCGATGGCACCGCCATTCCATGCAGACCGGTACTTTTCCAGGTTGAATTCGTTCATGTTTGATCACCCTCCGTGACCAGTTGGCCAAGCCTGTTCCTGATTCGTACCAGGCGCACACTGACGTTTTTGACGCTCATACCCATGGTGTCGGCGATCTCCTCGTAACTGCGTTCGTCCAGCCATTGCATGATGATTGCTTTCTCGATCTTGCTGAGTTTGGCGATCGCACGGTGCAGGTCACGTAAATCGTCAGAGTTGGCGGGCTGTTGCGCCTTGGCGGTTTGTTCAGGGTCACTCCCGGTTTGTCGCAAGCCGGAACTGTTTTTCCGCTTGAACGAAATGGCCGTGTTCAGGGCAACGCGGTACATCCAGGTGGAGAAGTTGGAGCGTTTTTCAAAAGAAGGAAACGATTTCCACAACTGGAGCAATATCTCCTGTTTGAGATCTTCCCGGTCGCTGGTTGATTGAGAGTAAAGGAAACTCGTTTTGTGAACGATATTCTGATGCGATTCAACCTGTGCCAGGAAGGTTTCGATATCGGTTTTATCAGGCATTGCAATAATCAGGATTTTCGTCTTGTTTTATATAGGTTAGTCGGAACGGACATGGATTCACTACAAGAGATCAGGAAATAATTCACAAGTTAGTTTCTGCGTGGTGCCGGGAGAATTCAAATGAACCGCATTTTGACGAAACAATGTGGGTCCCCGGGAACAATAGTGAAGCGTCGGGCGACGTTTCGATGTATAATATTTGTATCAGAATATCCAGGCCATTGAACGGGCCCCGACACCGGAGTATTTAATGGAGAGCCAACAGCAACCTGTCAAAGAGCCATCGGGCGCGCGGTACCCGATCCGCACAGTGTCCCTGATGACCGGTGTTAACGTCATTACCCTCAGAGCCTGGGAAAAGCGGTATGGCCTGATCGTCCCGGAACGCAAGGAAAGCGGTCACCGCTTGTATACCCAGGAACATATCGACCTGATCAACAAGGTAGTCGGGCTCCTGGACCGGGGTATGCGCATCGGCCAGGTCAAGGCCTACCTGGAATCCAGGAGTGAAGAATCCGACGGCGAGGATAGCCAGCAGGACATTTGGCACCGTTTCCTGGATGGCATGCTTGCAGCCGTGATACGTTTTGACGAGGAAGCGCTGGATATCGTGTACAGCGAGGCACTCACCTACTATGACATCGGCACGGTCACTCGAAAATTGTTGAGACCATTGCTGGTAGAGCTTGGTCAAAGGTGGGAGTCGGGGTTGGGCACGGTTGCTGAGGAACACTTTTTTGCCTTCTACATGCGTAACAAGCTGGGTGCCAGGTTTCATCACAGAAACAGGAACTCATCGGGCAAGAAAATTCTGATGGCTTGTTTGCCGGGTGAAAGACACGAGACGGGTCTCCTGTTGCTCGCGCTGACCCTGAACGAATCCGGTGTCCACCCGGTGATGCTCGGTGCGGATATGCCGTTGGAGGACATTCCCCAGGTGACGGATAAAATTGACTGCGCGGCCGTTGTGCTTTCAGGTGTCGTTGATCC
>JAPHTE010000451.1 GCA_026196445.1 Lysobacterales bacterium | reverse complement strand
TTGTCCTATTCTTTCTCAGCCCACTCGCGAATTTTACGCTTGAGTTTCTTCTCTGCTTTTTCGGCGATCTCACTCCACTCATCGGAGGAAGCGGTGTCATCCTCGGCCTCCGCCCATTCCTTCAGCTTGCGCATGACCTTCTTCTCGACCCTGTCCCCGATCTCGTCCCAGTCCTTCTGCTGTCGTTTCCTGGCGTAGGACTTGCAGTTCGCGCTCGAACCGCCACCCCAGACACAGATTACACCCAGCAGGAAACCAAAGTCATACCAGCCACCGGTGTTATTGACCTCGTATACCATGACGCTGTCATTGAATATGTGAATCACCAGTGCGATAACTGCGATGATCCCGTGCCACAGGCCATACAGGAATCCAGCCGGGTCGTCCGCTGTGAATTGCGAATGTCCCGCGGCGCAGGAGGCCAGCAGCAATATGACGGGGATGGTTAACAGTAATCTTGTCTTTCGTTTATTGAACGAGTGCATGACGACCTCCCTGGGTCGGTAACCCGGTTGACAATCTCGTTGTTAATCGCGGCCACGGGCCGGCCGGCTGCCCGGCCTGGCCAGTACCCTTTAGTACGGACACCCTGAAGTCACGGTAGCGCGCGCTGCGCGTATACATGTGCCGCAGGCCGATATGGCCCTCAGTGATGGGCGGTTGACCCCCGGTCTTCCAATGACACAGGTAATCCTTGTCGGCATTGCTGATCTTCATGAACAGGTCATCGCCCTGCTTGATGACGGTGACCTGGTGTGGGACGCCGGTCGCGAACAGGCCGGTCCTCTGGTAATCGGGTTGGAAGATCGGACCGTTCTTCCTCGGCAACACGTCGGGCCTGTAGCGGCGTGCGCGTATATAGTCGTAATCGTCGGTCACGGGCTTGCTGCCGTAGGCGGCGTAACTGATGTGGTAGGTGTGCATTTGGCCCCAGTAGACCCGCATGGCCGGCACGGTTCGTTGGTCCGCCCACCTGGAAATGTCCCTGTCCAGCCCTTGTGTCTCGTCACCGGTCGCCTGTATGTACAGGATATTGACGGCTCGCGTGGCCTCGTCGGTGCGGGTGTATTCGTACTCGATCTTCAGGTCTCCGGTAAAACTCCTCTTTGTCCACAGCACTGCATGGCTTGCATCTTCTTTGTACACCGCACCGGCGCGGAAATTCATACCCTCGGCGCTATTGGACACCTCGGCCTTCAGTCCGTCCAGAGACCACTTGTCGCGCCAGTCACCCGTACCGGCATCGAAAAAAACTTCCTGCCAATTCTGCGCATCCAGTTCCGCGAATTGTTCCCTCGACTCGCCCTTCTCCCCCTCTGGGCCAATAGTAGCCGCACAGGCCACATTCGTCGCCAGCAGTGCCAGAAAGCAGATTTTGAAATGCATCATGTCAGGTATTCCTTAACTCATTCATCCTGGTCAATGATCAGAGGCTCCACCTGCGTCCACCAGGACTCGTATTTTGCCTTCAACTCGGCGAGCTTCTCGGGTCGGCTGGCTGCCAGGTTGTTGGTCTCCGTCGCGTCCTCGGCGAGGTTATACAGTTCCCACTCCTGCGTCGAGAACTCCCATAAACCGGACTCCTCATCCACCGGACGTACTTTCTGTTTGACGATCTTCCAGTCGCCATCGATCACGGCCAGACCACCGCGCCACTCGAAAAACATCGGCTTGCCGCGCTCGACCGTGCCATTTTCAAACGCCGGTAACAGGCTGACGCCGTCCATCGGCCCCACCTCTTCTCCACGCGGAGAAACCTGCGGGTAGTCGGCACCGGTCAGATCCACCAGCGTCGCCATGATATCCACCAGGTGTGCCGGGGTGCGATTCACATCGCCGCCAGCCGGCACGGTGCCCGGCCAGCGCACGATAAACGGCGTGTTGGTGCCGCCTTCGAAACTGGAGTTCTTGTAGGCTTTGAACGGCACGTTGGATACGTTGGCCCAATGCCCCTCGATGGACGCCCAGCGGTCAATCGCACCGATTTCCCCATCGCCAATTGCAACCACCTCGGCCGAGGCGCCGTTGT
>JAPHTE010000298.1 GCA_026196445.1 Lysobacterales bacterium | reverse complement strand
TGCTGGCTTCAGATAAAAACGCTGAAGCCTGCACCCACCCCTCTATCCTTCGAACCTACTTGTCTTCGAGCGCCGCGTGCGCTGCCGCCAGTCGTGCGATCGGCACGCGGAATGGCGAACAGGATACGTAGTCGAGCCCCAGCTTGTGACACAAATGGATGCTCTTCGGGTCACCACCATGTTCGCCACAAACGCCGATTTCAAGATCGCTGCGGGTCGCGCGTCCGTCTTCGATAGCGATCTTCATCAGGCGGCCGATACCATCCACATCGATGCTGGCGAACGGGTTGTCTTTGATCAGGCCGGCACTGAGGTAGTGAACCAGGAAACCGGTTTCGGCATCGTCACGGGAAATGCCGTACGTGGTCTGGGTCAGGTCGTTGGTGCCGAATGAGAAGAACTGTGCCTTTTTGGCGATATCGCCCGCGGTCAGTGCAGCACGCGGGATTTCGATCATGGTGCCGATCATGTAATCCATACTGACGCCGCTCTCATCAAGTATCTTGCGGGCTTCCTTGTCAAGAGATTCCCTGATCAGGTCGAACTCACTGGCATTTGAGACCAGCGGAATCATAACCTCCGGGATCACCTTGACACCTTCGGCCGCACAAACGCAGGCAGCCTGGAAAATGGCCTGGGCCTGCATCTCATACAAACCCGGGATGGTAATGCCCAGGCGCACGCCGCGGGTGCCCAGCATCGGGTTGGATTCGTGCAGCTCCTCCACGCGTAACAGCAAGGTGCTTTTCTCTTCGATTTCCGCCTCGATCGGGCCGGCGTCCTCGCTGCCGGACTGCAAACGCAGTTTCAGATCGGTCAGTTCATTCATCAGGTCATGGGCCGAGGGTAGGAATTCGTGCAATGGCGGATCCAGCAGGCGGATGATGACGGGGTAACCGTCCATGGCGCGGAACAGGCCTTCGAAGTCCGACTGCTGCATGGGCATCAGCTTGGCGATGGCTTCTGCACGGTCTTGCGCGGTGGTTGCCAGGATCAGGCTTTGCATGATCGGCAGCCGTTCCTCCTCGAAGAACATGTGCTCCGTACGGCACAGGCCGATGCCCTTGGCGCCGTACATGCGGGCGCGTTTCGCATCCTCGGGATAATCCGAGTTGGCACGCACGCCGAGCTTGCGGATGTCATCTGCCCAGGACAGGATCTTCAGCAGGTAGGGGTCGTTGAAGTCGGGGACCTGCGTGGGCAGTTCAGCGTGGTAAACCAGGCCGCTGTTGCCATCTATGGACAGGTATTCGCCTTCCGCGATGACCAGGTCGTCTCCGACGTGCATGACGCGTTTGTCGAAATCGATCTCGATCTCGCTGACACCGACCACGGCCGGGGTGCCGAACTGCCGTGCGACCAGTGCCGCGTGGCTGGTGCGCCCGCCTTTGCTGGTCAGCACGCCCTTGGCTGCCAGCATACCGTGCACGTCATCGGGCTTGGTTTCATTGCGTACCAGGATGACGTCCTTGCCCTCTTCCTTGGCCCATTTTTCCGCCAGCGTGGGATCGAAAGCGATCACGCCGACGGCTGCGCCGGGCGAGACGTTGAGACCCTTGGCGATGGGTTGTACGTTCTTGACAGCCTCCGCGTCGAGTTGCGGGTGCAGGAAAAAGTCGATCTGGTCGGGCTTGACCCGTGATACGGCTTCTTCAATGGTAATCAGGCCTTCGTCGACCATGTCCGCCGCGATACGCACTTCTGCTTGCGCGGTGCGCTTGCCGTCGCGCGTCTGTAGCAGCCACAGCTTACCCTGTTCAATGGTGAACTCCATGTCCTGCATGTTGCGGTGATGAATTTCCAGGCGCTTGGCAATGGCCTGGAGTTCCTCGTAGTTTTCCGGCATATCGTCGCCGAGCTGCGTGATCGGCAGGGTCTTGCGAGTGCCTGCGACCACGTCCTCACCCTGGGCGTTGATCAGGTAGTCGCCCTCGAGTTGGGGTTCGCCGGTGGTGGCGTTACGCGACATGAAGACACCAGTAGCGCAATCTTCGCCGACATTGCCGAATACCATGGTCTGGATATTGACCGCCGTGCCCAGGTCGTGCGGGATGTTAGCTGCGTTGCGGTAGTCGATGGCGCGCTTGCCGTTCCATGACTTGAACACAGCCTCCGTGGCCAGTTGCAACTGCTCATAAGGATCGCTTGGGAATTCACGGCCGGTATGCCGCTTGAAGATTTCCTTGAATTTCTCCGTGACCGCCTTCCAGGCCTCGCCATCGAGCTCGGAATCGACCTTGACCCCGGCTTCCTTCCTGGCATTGGTGATCACCTCCTCGAAATCATCATCTTCCAGGCCCATCACGACGCTGCCGAACATCTGTACCAGCCGGCGGTACAGGTCATAGGCAAACCTCGGCGAGCTCAGTTCGATAATCCGTTTGGCAGTTTCATCGTTCATGCCGATATTGAGGACGGTGTCCATCATGCCCGGCATCGAGAACTTGGCCCCGGAGCGGCATGACAGGAGAAGCGGGTTTTGCGGGTCGCCAAAGCGCTTACCGGTCTGCTTTTCAACTTCCTTGAGGGCTTCCAGTGCCTGCTCCCAGGAACCGGCCGGAAAAGTTTCACCGGCGGCGAGATAGTCGATACAGGCCTCAGTGGTGACGGTAAAGCCAGGTGGTACCGGGATATCCTGGGCAGTTGCGTCGAGCAGGTTGGCGCCCTTGCCGCCCAGCAGTCCACGAACGCCTTCCCAGTCGTCGCCAAAACGGGCTTTGAGCTCGTCCATTTCTGAAAAAAGGTATACGTATTTATTGGGGGTGTTCTCTACTGTCATGTCTGAGCTCCGGGTCAGAAATTGATCTGATTTTTGTTACAAATTTGCCAGGCTGAATGGTATTTGATAACGGTTCCAGCCAGGGTGATATATGTCAACTTGCAGACATGTTTTCAAGGTTCCTGCCAACGGGTGAAAAGGACGCCTTGTGCTTTTGACTGCCTGCAAATGTATCACACACAGAGAGTCTCCTTCATAATATGCCGATGAGCGAACCGAGCCCTTCCATCAGGTACGAATTCGGGTTTCGCCCGCAACCGGGTGAAGCCATGGAGATTCTGCCGGGTATCCGTTGGCTGCACCTGCCATTGCCATTCGTGCTCAACCACATCAACACCTGGGTGCTCGATGACGATGATGAGTACCTGCTCGTAGATACCGGTTTTTACACCGGTGTAACACGTGATATATGGAAGGAAGTGCTGGCTGGCCTGCCGGGCGGAAAACCGGTCACCCGGGTATTGGTAACCCATCTGCACCCGGATCACGTGGGCTGTGCGGGCTGGCTGTGTGAACGCCTGGACGCCGAGTTGTTGATGACCCGCGAGGAATACCTGCTATGTCGTATCCTGGTGGCTGACACCGGGCAGCCGGCGCCGGAAGAGGGCAAGCGCTTTTACCGTGCAGCCGGATTTTCTGAACGGCAGTTGAGCCGTTATACAAAGCACTTCGGGTCCTTTGGACAGGTGGTTTCAGATCTACCGCAAGCGTACTTCCGCCTGCATGACGGCATGGAGCTCGACATCGGCACCAACCGCTGGCGGGTCATCATTGGCAACGGCCATTCACTGGAGCACGCCTGCCTCTATTGCGAAGAGTTGAATGTGTTGATCTCCGGCGACCAGGTGTTGCCGACGATCTCGTCCAATGTCGGTGTTTGGCCAACCGAGCCGGGCGCGAGCCCACTGGCGGATTGGTTCGCATCACTCAGGCACCTGATGCAGGTGTTGCCGGATGACGTACTGGTATTACCGTCACACGGTAAACCCTTCCGTGGCGTCAAGCACCGGTTGAATGAATTGATCGCAGAACACGAAGACTGTTTGGAAAAGTTGCGCGAGCTGTGCCGCGAACCCCGGCGTGCAGTCGACATATTCCCGGTGTTGTTCAAGGGCGAGGTCAACGAAGACAACCTGATCATGGCGGTTAGCGAGGCCATCGCCCACTTGAACTACCTGTTGCATGAAGGTGAAATCAGTGTTGATACTAACGGGGACGGTGTTCACTGGTACAGGATTCAATAAGCAACGCGACTATTGTGCTGGTGTGTTGTTAAAATAGGGGGTGTGGGGAACATTTGCCGGCGTCGTGCCGGCCGGTTCAGCCTTGTCCAAGGAGACATTAATGCAGCCAAAAGACCTTCACGGAGGCCTGGCCTTCTTTTTTGAACAGGATCACCGCGATTGTGATGCCCGATGGGTTGACGTCGAGGAACTGCTCGATGCCGGTGACCTTGAGCTGGCGCGGCCTGCCTGGCAGAAATTTGACAAGAGCATGCGCCGGCACATAGCCATGGAGGAGGAGGTTCTGTTCCCTGCATTCAACGCCAAGAGCGGAATAACGGGTGGTGGGCCGGTAGCGGCGATGAAACTGGAGCACAAGCAGATGGAAGACTTGCTCGATGAGATCGCCGGAGCCATCGAGGCGGAGGAC
>JAPHTE010000094.1 GCA_026196445.1 Lysobacterales bacterium | reverse complement strand
GACGCCCTGTGAGGCCGGCCCCGTTAACCCGCGTATTGCACCAGTATCCCGGATGCTGGCGCGGGGAAGATGCGGCTGGGCGCCGGGCTGGACTGAGACCAATAGCCGTAGCTATTGGTTGAGGGAAGACCAAGTCCAGGCGTGTATGAACGAGCCAGGGCCGGGATAGGAATTCCGACTGGTGCAATATGCGGGTTTAGACGGCTCGAAGGAGAGGGTAACCCTCCGGGTTGCGGGGCCGGGAGCCTACACCGGTAAACTATTGGGCAATAGTTTGTGGGGGAATTTTCAGTCGGCCTGTTTTGGCAGGCTCAGGTGCAGTACCAGCCAGCCGGCAAAGCCCGACAAAAATGAACCGGCGATAACACCGATTCTCAACGCGGCGCCCTGGGAAAAACCGCCGTGCTCGAAGGCCAGGCTGCCGATGAACAGGCTCATGGTGAAACCGACTCCGCAGATCAACGCGATGCCGTAGAGCATGGCCCAGCTTGAACCTTCCGGTTTCCGGGCGATACCGAGGCCTATGGCCAGTGCCGTCATGCCAAATACTCCAACCTGCTTGCCGAGGAACAGACCCAACAGGATGCCGGTGGAAACGGTTCCCAGGACAACGTCGCTGCTGACCCCGGCAAAGGAAATGCCTGCATTGGCGAACGCGAATATCGGTAACACACCGTAGGCAACCCAAGGATGCAGGATGTGTTCCAGGTGGCGTAACGGGGAGTGTTCATCGCCGCTTTCAAGCGGGATAAAGGCCGCTACCAGGATACCCGCCAGGGTTGCGTGTACCCCGGACTTGAGTACGAAGAGCCAGATGAAAACACCCGTAATCAGGTAAGCAGCGAGGTGCTGTATTCCCAGCCGGTTGAGTACAAAAAGTACGATAACCCCGCCACCGGCAGCGAGCAGGGAAGTGGCACTGAGGTCGGCAGAATAAAACACCGCGATGATGATGATCGCAGCCAGGTCATCGAATATGGCGATGGTCGTCAGGAATACCTTCAGACTGGCTGGCACCCGGCTACCGAGCAAGCTGAGGATGGCTAGCGCGAAGGCGATATCTGTGGCGGTCGGGACAGCCCAACCATTCATGCCCAATGAATCACCCCGGTTGATAAACCAGTAAACAAGGGCTGGGACTACCAGGCCACCCAGTGCGGCCAGTGCCGGCAGTACGATCTGGCTGGGACTGGACAACTCTCCTTCTACGATTTCGCGTTTCAACTCCAGACCGACCAACAGGAAAAACACGGCCATCAAACCATCATTGATCCACAGCAACAGTGGCTTGCTTACGCCAAAATCTTCCAGCGTGACCGTGAGTTCGAGATTCAGTATGCCATCGTAAAGGCCAGCCAATGGCGTGTTGGCCAGGACCAGCGCTAATACGGCAGCGGTAACCAGGATCAGTCCACCGGCCGATTCCAGGCGCAGGAAATCACGCCATGCCCGGTTCACTGCTTTGCTTGCTCTCTTGATTGGCACTGTTTCTTTCCTTTTCGATTGCTATTTCTAATTGAAGAAATTATAAACACGAAATATAATTCATCAAACCTTCAGGTCACATGGATTACACATGGGTAAATGGACGTTATTCAGTAATCACGGTCATGTATTGGTTTGCCTGGTGAATGACCCTGAATCCCGCCTGCGCGATGTTGCAGTCCAGGTTGGTATCACTGAGCGCGCCGTACAAAAAATTGTACGTGATTTGCAGGATGTTGGCATGCTTGGCGTGACCAAGGATGGACGCAGGAACCGCTACCACATCGACACGTCGAAAAATTTGCGGCATGAACTCGAATCTCATTGCACGGTTGCCGACCTGATCGGGTTTGTCAGCAAAGATGAGGGCGAACAAACGCCGGCGGATACAGAGTCCGATGTACATCCCACCGTTGACCAGGAACCTGAACTCGCAGCAAAGCCTGAGCCAGAACCCGAGCCCGAGCCCGAGCTCGATCCTGAGCCTGGGCCTGAGCCAGAACCTGAGCCTGATCCCGAAATTGTAACCCAACCTAAGCCAGAGCCAGAGCCAGAACCAGAACCAGAATCAGAGCCTGAAAACCTCATCGAACGGCAACAGGGTTCGCTGTTCTGAGGCCCGGCACGCCGGGTGGCGGGGATACCATGTCCAGTCATAAGCAATGGATGCTATACGGTGCCAACGGTTATACCGGCCGTTTGATCGTTGCAGAAGCATTAAAGCGCGGGTTGCGTCCCGTATTGGCAGGCCGCAATGCCGCGGTCATCGAGGCCATGGCTGTTGAAAGCGGGTTGGAGCACCGGTTATTCGGCCTGGATGACAACAGGATGGCCGCTGAAGCGTTGGAGGGATTCCACACCGTATTGCACTGCGCCGGTCCATTTTCAGCCACCAGCCAACAAATGATAGACGCCTGTCTGCAACAGCATTGTCACTACCTGGATATCACCGGTGAAATCAGCGTTTTTGCCAACGCGCACGGCCAGGCGGAGGATGCCAGGCGGGCCGATATAGTCCTGATGCCGGGCGTGGGTTTTGATGTCGTGCCCACTGACTGCCTCGCTGCGACCTTGGTGCAGCAATTGCCGGCAGCTACTCGCCTGGCATTGGCGTTCAAGTCGGGTGGCCGCATGAGCAGAGGCACGGCCAAGACCAGTATCGAGGGCCTGGCAAATGGTGGCTGTGTGCGCCGGGCGGGCAAGTTGCAGCGTGTGCCGCTGGCGTGGAAAGCCCGTGAAATCCCTTTTGACGGGGGCACCAGCCTTGCCGTGACGATACCCTGGGGCGATGTTTTCACTGCCTATATCAGCACTGGAATACCGGATATCGAGGTATACATGGCAGTTTCGCAAGTCCTGGTCAAACGTATGAAACGTATGCGCTTGGCAAAACCCTTATTGTCCATGCAGTGGGTGCAGAATGTGCTGAAGCGCAGGGTAGAGAAGTCAATCGCTGGCCCGTCGGGGGCAGATCGTGCAAGCTCCCACATGCAACTGTGGGGTGAGGTGGCCAGCGCAGATGGCCGCAGTGTTTCTGCCGTGATGACGACCCCGGACGGCTATGACGTTACGGCCACTGCCAGCCTGGGGGTCGTGGAATACCTGTTGGAAAACGAAATTGAGGGTGGCTTTTACACGCCGTCGCTGTTGATGGGGGCGGATTACGCGAGCAGACTGCCCGGGGTCAGTTGCCGTATCAACAGCTGACCAGGCTGACCTGTCCGCGGCTTGCGTCCCGCAAGCCGGTTGCCAACTTGCCGGCATCACACTCACGGCATCGGATGGTCAGAATCACGCCCTCGTTGTCATAATGCTCATCGAGCTTTTCGGCGTGGAATTGCTCCAGCAGGCCATGTACGGAAGCGGCCCATTCAAAAGCGGCCTTGATATGGTACTCGGCCAAAGGAAATAGTTCCTGTACGCCCGCCCGGTCCAGGCATTTTGCGGCTGTTCCGCCGTATGCCCTGACCAGCCCGCCCACACCGAGCTTGATGCCGCCAAAATAGCGCGTCACCACCACCATGACGTTCTCCAGGTTACGACGCTCGATGACGTTCAGTATCGGTCTGCCGGCAGTGCCGGACGGTTCGCCGTCATCACTGGATCGCACCTGGAAATCGATCCGCCAGGCCCAGCAATTATGCGTGGCCGCCGGATCTGCGACCGAATTGTAAAAATCGAGGGATTCGGCCTGCGTGGTGACACGGGATGCGTGGGCGATAAACCGGCTCTTCTTGATGGTCTCATCGAATGACGCCGCTTGCTTGATTGTCAGCATCAGTCTTCGAGTTCTGCGGGTAAGGGGTACTCGGGGAATTGTTGCCGGAACGACTCCAGCGCCTCGTGCCAGGTTTCATCTCCTGCGTTTTTCAAACGCAGGATTTCGGCCAGTTGTTGTTCCGCCGCACGCGTGTCTTGCAGCACATCCTCGTCATCGGACTCCGGGCGCATGGATGCTGCAGCAAAGTCGGCTTCGCTGGCATCGAGTGTTTTGGCCCGTGTACCCGTTGCTTGTTCTTCCTCCAGCGAAACCTCCCGCTCGCGTGTTTCCGAAGAGGCATCAGCCATGTTCTCCAGCGGTTGTCCTTCTTTCCGTGGTTCGCTGTACGCCTGGATTACAAGGTTGCTGTCCGCGGCTTCTTCCAGGTCCTTCGATGCAGCAGGGGTCACTTCCTGTTTTCGGGCACTGGGCATGGATTGACTCCGAATCTCCGGTGGACGGCTCTCCAGGATGATGCCCTCTTCGGGCGGTATCGGTTCGCGTTGTTGCAGGACAATGGTAAAAGCCAAAACGATGATGGCAGCGGTAGTCAGGCCATGCAGCCAGCCAAATTGCGTCCAGCCGGACTTTTTTTCGACCGCACGGTGGGCGCTGTTCAGGATGGCCTGGTCCAGCAAATCGGGCGGTGTATCGGCTCCCAATTCGCGGTATTTGCGGCCGAGTTCGTCCAGTCCCTCGTCCAGGGTGCCGTCATTACCGTCTTGTCTGTTTTGCGTATTCATTCGGGCAAATCTTGCCGGAGCTTTTTGACGGCGTAACGCAAACGGCTCTTGACCGTTTCCCTGCTCACGCCGGTGACCCGGGCAATGTCCTCCATTTTGAGGCCGGTTTCAAGTTTCAACAGCAGCGTATTCCTCTGCTCAGCGGGTAGCGAAATGATGCCCGCGTGCAAAAGCTGTCGCTGTTCATCGTCGAGCGTGGCCTGCGCCGGGCCGGTTTTCGTATCCGCTATTGAACTTTCCTGCAGTTCTTCAACAGGCCGTAAGCGCCGGTAGTGGTCGGCCAGGTGGTTGTGCGCAATCCGGTACATCCAGGCCGTGAACGGTGCGTTGCTGCGGTACCGTCGCCGGGCCTTGATGATCTTTTCCCACGTGCCCTGGTAAAGGTCGTTCGCGGTCGCAGTATCACTGACCTGGCGGAGAAAATAACGGTACAGCGGACCGCGGTGGCGTTCGTACAAAAGATCAAACGCCTGTGCATCACCCCTTGCATAGCGGCGCATCAATTGTTCGTCGGTGAAATCCCGCATGCGGGCAATGTAGCCGATTCTGGGTGATGCGCCAAGCGAAGAAGTCGTCCCGGAAACGCGAAGCGTTATCCGGGATCTACAATCACCTGGTTTACGCAGGGCGATAGTCCCGGAAGCGGCCATTGCTTCCGGAACCATCCGAAAGCCACTATTTGTCCACGTTGCGGGCGACACTGTTGGCCTGTTCCAGTGTCCCGGCCAGCGCCACCAATTGCATGAACTCGCCACGGTAACCGTGTGGGTCGTTGCCCCTGGAATTGCGGGCCAGTTCCCCGATGTCATCGTAGTCGAAGCTCTCGAGGTATTTGCCACCACGCAGTTTCTGACCGAAGGCTGCGACCGCTGCCGCAAACTGAAGGCTGTCACTGCCCTTGTCAGTGAACTCGTTGTCGGTTACTGGTGTTTCGATGAGACGTGACTCGTTTTCACCAGGCAACTTGTAACGGATTCGCAGGTGTGCGAATTCATGCTTCAACGAATGGCGTTCCTGTGTTTGCGGATTGTCACTGGATTGATAACGGCGCGCCTGTAAACGCTGCCCGTCGCTTCCGGCCAGGCTGATTTCATACAATGCGGTGACACGGTGCCCGGCGCCGATTTCACCTGCATCCACTTTGTCGTTAGTGAAGTCTTCCTCGGCGAGTATGCGGTTTTCATACCCGATCAAGCGATACTCGGAGACCCGTTCCGGGTTGAACTCGATCTGGATCTTGACGTCCTTGGCGATGGTCAGCAGCGTGGCGGTCAATTCTTCGGCCAACACTTTACGGGCCTCGCTGAGACGGTCGATATAGGCATGGTTGCCATTGCCTTCATCGGCCAACTGCTCCAACAGGTGGTCGTTGTAGTTACCACTGCCAAAACCCAGCGTGGTCAGTGCGATGCCCGCATCACGTTTACGCTGGATCAGGTCGATCAATTCTTCGGTGCTGGCCAGGCCGACATTGAAGTCGCCATCGGTTGCCAGGATGACGCGGTTCACGCCATTTTCGATGAAATTCTGTTGCGCCAGCTGGTAAGCAAGCTGGATACCTGCAGCACCATTGGTAGAGCCGCCTGCCTGCAATTGCTGCAGTGCCGTCAATATGTCGGCCTTGCAATTGCCGGGGGTG
>JAPHTE010000112.1 GCA_026196445.1 Lysobacterales bacterium | reverse complement strand
GGCTGTCTTTGCCGTCGGCCTGGCATATAAAATTCAGCTCTACGCCCGCACCCCTGCACCGCTGAAAATACCGACTACCCCGGCCCCCGTTACGCGGCCGGGCGTGGTTGTGCGTATGTTCAGGGAAGTGACATTTTTTGAAAGCCTGTTCAAGTCCAACAAGTGGACCTGGCTGTTCGGGTGGATCTTTCACATCGCCTTGTTAATGGTGGTGTTAAGGCACCTGCGCTATTTCACCGAACCCGTGTGGTTCTGGGTCAACTGGGTGCAACCCCTCGGCAAGTACGCCGGCTTCGCCATGCTGGCGGGTTTGCTGGCCCTGTGGGGACGGCGTTTCGTTGTCGAGCGTATCCGCTACATCAGCGGGCCATCCGACCACCTGATGTTGATACTGCTAATCAGCATCGCCGCCAGCGGCCTGATGATGAAGTACGTGGCGCATACCGACATCGTCGCCTTGAAGGCTTTTGCGCTGGGCCTGGTCCGTTTCAGTCCACAGCCCTTGCCCAACGACCCGCTGCTGCTCATCCACCTGGGGCTGGTGCTGGTGCTTTTGTTCGTGTTCCCGTTCTCCAAACTGTTACACGCGCCGGGCGTATTTTTCAGCCCCTCCCGCAACCAGGTCGACAACAGCCGTGAAAAACGGCACCTGGCTCCCTGGGCAACCGAGCTGGAAAACGGGCGCAAGCCCGGGCAGGTAAGCGATGGCTGATTACGACACGCTGACCATCAACCCGCTGTTCGAGATTCCGGGACTGCAACGGGACGCGATGAAACACTCCTCGCCGTTTGTTGCTGCACCCGACCACCAGGAAGCACTGGGTTTCCCGGGTGAGCTCGTCGATGACTGGCAAAACAAGGCGATCGAGAAATTTGGTGAGTTGCTGAAAAGCTCACGTGCATTGCGCGTTTACATGGACGGCTGCGTCAAATGCGGCGCCTGCACCGATAAATGCCACTATTTCCTCGGCACCGGTGATCCCAAGAACATGCCGGTAGCGCGCCAGGACCTGTTGCGTAAAATCTACCGGCGTTATTTCACGTTCTGGGGAAAGTATTTTCCCGGACTGGTAGGCGCCGAAGACCTGACCAGGGAAGTGCTGGACGACTGGTACAGTTACTTCCACCAGTGCTCCCAGTGCCGGCGCTGCTCGGTCTACTGCCCATACGGCATCGACACCGCCGAGATCTCCATGGCCGCGCGTGAAATCATGGACCACATTGGCCAGGGCCAGAAATACTGCAATGAAATACTCGGCAAGGTGCACAAGATCGGTAACAACCTCGGTCTGCCGGAAAAAGCACTGATTGCGACCCTGGAGGACCTCGAGGAGGATATCGAGGACGAAACGGGTGTCGCGGTCAGGATTCCGGTCAACGAAAAAGGCGCCGATATCCTGCTGGTCACACCCAGCGCTGACTTTTTTGCAGAACCACATATCGATGGTTTGATCGGATATGCCAAGGTCTTCCACCAGGCGGGTGTCAGCTGGACACTCAGCTCTTACGCCTCGGAAGCGGCCAATTTCGCCATGTTCATCGGTTCTCATGAGCAGATGAAACTGCTCACCGACCGGATCAGGAAGGCAGCTGAGGACCTGGGTGTCAAGCGCATTATCTTTGGCGAATGCGGTCACGCCTGGCGCGTAGCCTACAGTTTTCTGAACACCCTCTCGGGGCCATTCGATTTCCTCGACCCCGGCTACCCGGTGCCCCAGCATATTTGCGAATTCACCTGGGATTTGATTGAGCGCGGTGAATTGACGCTGGACAAGACCGCCAACGACCACATGACGCTGACCTTTCACGATTCGTGCAACGTGGCCCGCGGTTCACGCATGGGCGATAAACCCGGCGGGCAGTTCGAGATACCACGCGCCATTATCAAGGCCGTGTGTAACAACTTCGTGGATATGGCTGCCGACACCATCAATGAAAAAACATTCTGTTGCGGCGGCGGCGGTGGCCTGCTGACCGACGATTTGATGGAACTCCGTGTCAAGGGATCATCTCCACGCATGACGGCCTTGCAAGAGGTCGTGGAAGATCACGGCGTCACGCACATGGCGGCCATCTGCGCAATCTGCAAGACACAATTTGCCAAGGTTATGCCCACCTACGGTATCGGCATGGACAGGATCGTCAGCCTGCACCAACTGGTTTCCAATGCCATCGTGCTGGACGGCCAGATTGGCAATGAGCCCGGTACCGGAACACCCGCAGAGGAACACGTGGCCACGGCTTGATTGGCCGCACTTGAACCGGATGAATACCGAGCACGCTGAATAGAGCAGGAAAATGACACGATGACAGAAAAACTTCTCACCAAACGCCGGTTCAAAGACGGGGACAATGCCCGCCGCCCCTGGGTAGAGGAAATTTTCACCGCCGATACATCGCACAAGTGCCCAACCTACGTGCACCGCACGCCACCGTGCCAGGGCAGCTGCCCGTCAGGCGAGGACATCCGTGGCTGGCTGAATATCGTACGTGGTATCGAAAAGCCGCCCGCAGGAACTCCCTGGCAGGAATACGCGTTCAAACGCGTAACCGACGCCAACCCCTTCCCGGCCATCATGGGCAGGGTATGCCCGGCGCCGTGTGAAGACGG
>JAPHTE010000149.1 GCA_026196445.1 Lysobacterales bacterium | reverse complement strand
TGAATAGAAACTCGCCACACTGCTGCCAAAGTCCAACCGGAGGTCGAATTGTCTAAGAAAATCCATACCCAGCACACCGTCAGCGCGCCAGTTCCCACGAGTGATGTGATCCAGGTCGAGAACGATTGCCTGAATATCCACAACACTCACCTCCCCAACACCTACTGATTGGAGTTGCACCACCGGGTTTACTGTCTTTCCATGAGTGCCAAGTGTCGAAGCCTCTTCGCCCGGCACCTTCTCAAGATGCAGCTTCTCAACCGTGCCAGGAGTGACAAGTGTCTTGCCCGCCCCTGTGTCCAGCACAAAGATCAACGGCTCGCTACCATTAATCGAGACTGGCACCAGTACATGCCCCCTTGGGCTTTTGGTGAAATCTACCGTTTCTGTGAACATCGTCGCTGCATGCGCCGAGACTTTCTCGTGTGCTAGCGATTATTAATATAAAAAGGCGTGAGCAACATTCCATCCACAGTTTGGTATTTTTGAGTCTCGCAGTTCTTTAAGCCGTATTTTTGAGGTCTGACTGATTCAGGCTGTTGAAAAGTGCCAAACAGCTTGTCCCACAATATCAAGCCTTCACCATAATTGGTGTCATGTTCTGCACGTATGATGGAATGATGTAAACGATGCAGGACTGGCGTTACCAACACACTACTTAGCCTGTTCTCGAATTTCACCGGCCAAGCTGCATTTGCATGCTGAAAAAATATTAGGGGAAATATCAACAATTCCCTGAAACCTATTACCCATATTGGAACGCCACACATAAGAGCCAACCCAATCTTCCAGGCGTTACTCGCTACCAAATCTAGTGGGTGAGAACGAAGTGTCGTCGAAATGTCCAATTTTGTATCAGTGTGATGAACGGCATGCAAACGCCATAAATATCGATTCTGATGACTTATCCGATGAAAGAAATAGTCTGCTACATCAATGATCAACACACCCAACACAAGCAACATCCATTCACTGGGCAGGGGCAGCCAGTAGAATATACCAAATGGTTGTTGCTGAATTATGGCCTGGATATCAACCCAATAATAACCAACAAGAAAATCTGCACAAAGAAATGAAAGCAACCAGATTATGAAGTTTCTGCTGGTGTGTTCAAAGCTCCAACTGTCCTGATCGATGGGCGACAGTGCTTCTGACCAGAAGGCAACGATAATGGAGAGGACCATAACTATGTAAAATGGAGCTTCGTAATTGATCAACGTATAACTCCATTCAACGGCACAAATGTCCGTTGCCTGCAGAACTCAGATCAGCAAGCATTCCAATAATATGGCTAATAGAAAGCTAAAACTTATTTATCAGCAGCTTTATATTTTCTGATTAAACTGGCACCAATAATGCCAACAACGAATGCCAATCCGATCAAGCCGGCCTGGCTTATTGCTGGTATTGCTTGTGGCACTGTAACAATCGCATTCGGCGAGGGTGCCGCAAAAGTAATTGGGCTGGTTGAAATCAGCAATATCCCAAAAGTTAACTTTTCCATGTTGGTCATAATTCCTCGAGCAAATGAATGCACGTTCAATTCTATCGCAAAGTGATCATAAGATGTATAACAAAGACAAGAACTTGGTTGAATAGCGGTACCCGGCCAGGAGTAACCCTTTGGGGACTATCTGATATCATTGATTAAATTTACTTGGTATTTAATGCGAGTTGAGGGACTGTGATGTCGGATAATGGCGGAATTGACAGGACTCACTCAGGTTCCAGGCTGCAGAAGGCGGTGTTCTGGGGGCTTCACTTCGTAATCATCTTGCTTTGCACATGGCTCGTCTTGGGTGGTGGTCTCGAATCAATGGCAAGCTGGTTTGGCTGGGCTGTTGATTGGACTGACCCGGTACGCGTCCGCATTCTCCTTTTCTGCGCCATTATTTATTTTGTACGCCACGGGATTACTTTGTTCTATCTGCTGGCTCGTCGTGTTGAGTGGGGCGAGGTATTCGGGCTTGCAGTGTTTTTCGCCCTGTTTGAAATCGGTTTGTTACTTGTTGGTGGCGGGGTGTTTCGAGATTCGCCCATTGCGCTTTCATGGCTGGATATCTTTGCATTGGGGCTTTACTTGATTGGTTCATTTCTAAATTCCGCATCGGAAATTCAACGTAAGCGCTGGAAAGAGGACCCGTCTAATAAAGGCCGCTGCTACACGGGTGGGCTGTTCAAATATTCGATGCACGTAAATTACTTTGGAGATGTCGTTCTCTTTACCGGGTGGTCTCTGCTCACGGCTGCAATCTGGACTCTTGGATTGCCTCTCCTGATGCTTTTGATGTTCATGTTCGTGCATATCCCGCCACTTGATGAATATTTGGCCGGACGGTATGGGGATGAATTCAAAGCCTATCGGTCAAAGACAAAACGACTGATTCCCCTCGTTTGGTAACCAATTACGTGCACGATGCTTGCAACAGGTCATTAACTGCTTTTGGCCGTTTGCCATAATTCCTGGTTGGGTAAATCTCTGGGCATGAAACAGAAGAAACAACCAATCTAAAAAGGACCCCGGTTGGGGTCCTTTCTTGTTTCGTTTTCTCTCGTGCCGATGTTGGCTCTTCTACGCCCTACTCCACGTGGAAAGGTGGTTGGAAGTGGGAGTAGTCTGCGATGGGATAAATCGGGAATAGTGGCTCCCCCATGCCTCCTGGTACGTACACACACTTGCCCCCGTCCCAATACTTACGGTATTCATGATATGCAGGACCTGCCTCCGGTTCTGCACTGGTGTCAACAAAATACAGAGTGACATTATCCGAGTAAGCATCTCTTTCTACTGGGGCAATGGGACCGACTATGGTAGGCACGCCGATCGGGGAATGTTGATTCTGGGTGATTAAATCCGCCCACATATACGGGGCGCCTTCACACCGGGTATCGCTACGATACCTGATGTCAACCAGAACGTTTAGCGGGCCCCCGCCAAAGAAACTGATATTGCCAAATATCTCAGTTTCTGTCGCATAAAAGTACAGGTTTGTACCGTCGACATTAACGGAGAAGACTGCGATTGAAGACCGACTACCCAGAAAAGAGACGAACTCACCCAGTATTTCTCCATTGGCATCTACTACCATAGGATTCGGATTTTGGGGATTTGTGTCCTTGGTTCCCCTTCTGTTGCTGTCTGCTTGGCAGACCAGGGGTATCACTAATGCAAGCGTGAGAAAAAAAGAAGAAAGTAATTTCTTTGTGTTCATCGGTTTCTCCTAGTTAGTACGTATTTAGTAACCAAATAACCAACCAATTGTTATGACTTAGCAGGAATCACCAGTATGTGACAGGATGCGAAAGGGCCGTAAAAATGACTGCAAGTGACTCCTTAGCATCATTGCCAGCGCGTCCTTGCGGGGAATCCTTTTAATTTGAATAAGACTACGAGCGGTTCTGACCGCCATCAGATAGGGAGATAATTAGATTGTTATTTGCAGACTTATATAAATAATCTGACTAAGAGACAGCGTCCAGTAACGCTCTGATGAGTATACTCTTTTTTTCTCAAAACTCCAGATTGTAACCTTCCGCTTCTGGCCGGCAACATAAAGCCCCAACTGAACAGATGAGGCTTCTCAGTAACCCCCCGGAATCAATCGATAGCGGATAGTCACCAGGCATTAACTTCAGCGATGTGGGGTGCGGCTTGCGGCCATTAGCGGACCCGAGAATGAGGTTTTTCTTCCCTCGGTCGGTTTGCGGTTGAATTAAATCCAAGCATTTCGTTCACCCAGTGTGTATAGTTTATGACAATGATCCGCATTCCTATTCAGGCGGGTCATGCGCCTTCCCTAGTCTGCGTGCTTCTGCAGATTAAAATCGGCTTCTCGACCTAATCCGAACGGATTAGGTTAACCGCTCATCCACTTGGATAAAATCATGAAATTAGTGCTTATCGCCTTTGCCTTGCTATTCATCAGTACGCCAGTACTCGCCGACCCCGAACCCCGTTGTCCCTGTTATCACACGTTGCAAGTTGCCGGAACATGCGCCAGCGCGGATGAAACCGAATATGATCCAGATACCAACGGTGGTGACCTGCATGAGAGGTTGTTATGCCAGACAGCCAAAGGCGGGAGCGGAGATTTACGAATTTGGAATTTCACCGTCGGGGCAGGCTCGAATTGGTCTTACTGCCGCGCTTATAAAGATGAGTATCCATCTGGTCGCTTCACCCAAGTGGCGGAGGAGTTGCTCCTAGACTCGCAACAAATTGAGGCGTGTCGTACCGCGCTCTGTGAGGCTAACAACATTCTTAACGATGATTCTGCTGAGTGCGCCCTCTAGCCCCCCGAGAAGGAATGCAGGCAATTTTTTCACGGGTGGTTACCGGTAAGTTTCCGGTCAACAGCGACCCAATCCTCGCTGGTCCAGCACTGCCAACGTTTGACATACAGTCCAAGAGTCAAAGCCACCTCTTCCGGGGTGGCTTTTTTTTCTCAATTGCTCACAAAGCCGGATCAGGTTGGTGCTGCGATTGGCCGCAGCCGCTACTAATGCTGATATAAAGTGTCCAGCAGGTATTAAATGCAAAGCAGTCATTCATTTACCTTGGTATAACTTACGGCCCGGAACTCCAATCGATTGCATCATCATGAGCAGACTTGGGAACAGGCTCCTGTTAAAGCCGGTCTCTATTTAATAGTTTTCACGTAATCGAGAATTTCTTCGGCAAATTGTCTTCTGATTTCCCGGGTGAATTGCCGGTTTTCACGGATGAACAGTGCAACGGTAATCCGGTTCTGCATGTCCCGGATAATCCAGTTACGCGCCTGTGATTTCAGGCTACCGGACCCACCGTGCCAGACTTTCTTCGGTTCTTGTGCATCGGGCTCGACATACCAGCCAAATGCGTAACCGACCGGTTCACCGTTATCCAGATGACCAGGTTCATACAGTAGCTTCGACGTTTCACCGTCAAGCAGCGTGCCCTCCCGAAGAGCGCGATCCCATTTCTCATAATCATCCAGGCTCATGGTTGTATTACCGGATCCATTGAACCGGGTGCTGGCATTCGCATTGGTCATGCCCAGGACGTTAAAAATCCGTTCTATCTGAAACTCGTGGTAAGGCTTACCCGCGATAACTTCAACGATACGCGCCAACAACACGTAGCCGGAATTCGTGTACTCGAATTTCGTCCCTGGAACTCGCCGCAACGGCATCGTCATCAACCAGTCGGCGTGGGTCTCGTTGTTGAGTCGTTTGAGACCATGTTTTTGTCGGTATTCCTTGATCGACTCCTTTTCCTTGGCCTGTATAAAATTTGGCAGGCCGCTGGTGTGCCAGAGCAAATCCTGAACGAGCAACTCCCTGCCGTCTTTTTCGATTCTGATGTCGGCCAGGTGCTGGGAAACCTTGTCGGTCAAATTCAACTTTCCTTCCTTGATCAGGAAAGCGGCACACATCGCGGTAAATTGCTTTGTCACCGATGCCAGTCCCATGGGTGTCTGAGGTGTAACAGGTTCTTTGCCAAAGACCAATCCGTATCCCTTTGAATGGATTACCGCGTCGTTTTTAATCACCAAAAGCGCCAATCCACCTTTTGTTCCCTCGGGAAAATATCCCCGGACAACTTTCGAGATACCCGCGTGCTCAATTTCTCCACCCAATACGACCGTAGATAACATGAGTCCCAACACGGTACCCAACACCATAACCATCTTGAATGGATGTAGTTTCATTGCATTTCCTTTGTGTTTACCCAGTAGTTTCGCAGATATGTCCAGGTTTGCGCAGTGACGGGCACTGCAGCAATTAATTTCGATCAGAATATCATCAGGCACCATGCCAATTGTGCATGGGTTCATAAGAATTACTGGCTTGCAAATCCACGACTCAAGCGCAATCATGATCTTGTAAATTGAACCGC
>JAPHTE010000043.1 GCA_026196445.1 Lysobacterales bacterium | reverse complement strand
CTTGTTCATTAATGTTCGGTTATAACCCCTAAAAACAGATTGCCCCACTCATCCGCCTCGGCTACCCAGCCCGGTTTGATCCACGTGGTCGAAGCGGACTCTGTCACCAACGCCGGACCCGGTATCGATTTTTCTGCTTGCAGGGTTCCGCGATGATACATGGGCACGTCCCGTGCCAACTCTGGCATGTAAATCATCTCATATGGACGCACTTCCTCGTAAACCGGCTTGATGTCAACCGATTGCAATACTGCCGGCGCCCAGGCACCCAAACGCAGGTTCACGAGTTCCACTTCGTGCGGCAACCTCAGGCCGCTGGCTTTTTCGTGCGCCGCGTGGAATGCCCGTGCGTGTGCACCACCTCGCTTCCAGCTGACAGGGATACTGGCGCTCTGGCCCTGGTAGCGCAGTTCTAACTGGTGTCTGAACTGGATGTCTTCCTCTGCACACCCTTCTGCCAGCAACTGCGCCATCGCTTCCGCCTCCAGGGCTTGGAAAGCCGTTTCAATTTCCTCGTCGGTCAGTCCCTCCAGGGGCTTTAGCATGGCGCGCGACAACTCACGGCCCGGTTCACTGACCAGCATACCGACGGCTGACAGCACACCGGAGCGGGCCGGTATGATAATCCGGCCCATATTAAGCAGTTCGGCCAGATCACAGGCGTGCAAACCGCCGGCCCCGCCAAAACTCAACAAGGCGTATTCGGCTGGGTCGTAACCACGTTCGACCGATATCACGCGCAATGCCCGGGCCATGTGCTCGTTGGCCATCCTCACGACACCTCGGGCCGCTTCCAGTAAATCGCAGGTCATATCCTTTGCCAGTTCCGCCATCGCCTGTTGTGCTGAGCGTACATTCAAAGGCAGGTATCCGCCCAACAAGGTATTTTCCGGAATTCGACCCAGCAACACGTTGGCATCGGTCACCGTGACCTGTTGGCCTCCCTGGTCATAGCAAACCGGTCCCGGGTCGGCCCCGGCGGATTCCGGACCCACCAACAGCATGCCGGCGCGGTCTACCCGTGCAATAGAACCACCACCGGCACCTATAGTGTGTATATCCACAGAGGGGATCGACAATGGCCAATCGCCTATCCTGCCCTGGTTCGTCAGGGGGATATTGCCATTGAGTAACGCTACGTCGGTCGATGTGCCGCCCATATCGAAAGTCATCAGCTTCGGTGTACCAGCCTGCCTGGCCAGGCTGCGTGCCGCTGCCAGGCCACCTGCGGGACCGGACAGCAGTAAGCGAACCGCCTGCCCGGCAGCCTGCTCTGCAGCAATGGTGGTGCCTGCACTCTGCATAACCGCGATAACAGCCCCGGGTAAACGGGTCTGCAACCGCGCCAGGTAAGCCGAGATAACCGGGCCCACACTGGCGTTCAACCAGGTTGCCATGCCGCGTTCATACTCCCGGACCTCGGGTAAAATATCGCTGGAGCAGGACACGAACCAGTCATCCCCCAACTGCGCGGCAATGTCTTTTTCCTCGCCTGGACGCAGGAACGAGAACAACAGGTTGATGGCTACCGCATCAACGCCCTGCGTCTTCAGATCGGCCACCAGTTGTTGCAGTTCAATGTCATCTGCCTGGCTGATCAAACGACCATCGGCCGTGATACGCGTGGAGACCTCGAAACAGCATTCGGGCGGCACGGGCGGGGCAAGTTCCGCCTGCTGCAACTCATATACCTGTTGGCGTTCCTGGCGCCCCAACGCCAACACATCGGCAAAACCCTTGCTGGTGACAAAAGCGACGCGCGCGCCTTTTCCTTCCAGCACTGTGTTAGTGCCCACCGTGGTGCCATGAATGATCTGCAAGGCCATATCCTGCAAACCAAGCTTTTCCAGCCCTGCAACGATTGGACCCGACGGATCGGCCGGGTCAGACAATATCTTGCATTGCCGGATACCGAGTGTGGCGCCGTCGCGCTCAACCACGACGATGTCGGTAAAGGTGCCGCCGGTATCAATGCCTACGAGTGTCAGGTCATCCATGAAAGCGGATGCTACCATTAGTGCCGCAACCGTTGACATCGATCTTTAATACGAACCATGCCTGAACTACCCGAAGTCGAGACCACCCTGCGTGGCATCCAGCCCTACCTCCTGGACCAGCGCATCAGCCGTATCAACGTGCGCGAGCCCAGGTTGCGCTGGTTGGTCACCCCCGAGACCGTCAAGGCGGAAGGACAGTTGGTTAAACACCTCGGTCGACGCGGCAAATACCTGTTGCTTGGTCTCGATCGGGGCGGTTTGCTGATACACCTCGGTATGTCGGGCTCCCTGCGTGTGCTCGAGGAGTTCACCCCTCCCGGGAAACACGATCATTTCGATATTGAACTGGAAAACCATTGTTGTCTCCGCTTCAACGACCCGCGCCGGTTCGGCGCATTGTTGTGGTCCGCAGGGAGTATTGAACTACACCCGTTGCTGAGAAACCTGGGACCGGAACCTTTGTCCGTGGAATTCACCGCAGATTACTTATTCAAACGTTCACGCAAACGGCGCCTGGCGATCAAGAACTTCATCATGGATGGACATATCGTGGTGGGCGTCGGCAATATTTATGCATCCGAGGCTCTGTTCATGGCCGGCATCCACCCGTCCCGTCAGGCCGGGCGTATCTCCCTGCAACGATATGCGGGCCTGGTCGAAGCGATCCGGGACGTGTTGGAGCGAGCCATCCGGCAGGGCGGAACCACCCTGCGCGACTTCGTGGGTTCCAACGGCGCACCGGGTTATTTCGCCCAGGAGTTGCTTGTCTACGACCGCGCTGGCATGGGGTGTTTTCAATGCAACACACCCATTAAAAAGAAAGTGATCGGGCAGCGCTCCAGTTATTACTGCCCGGTTTGCCAACGTTGAGCCAACTTTTTAAGTAGTGAATCCATTTGCCATTAGCCAGGCGCTGGCCTGGCAATGAAGAGCCTAAAGTTCGCTATAAAACTCACCAGCATGGGGCTATGATGCGGTGAGCAAAATCTGACAGGGAATCAGCTGTGAAAAAATCAACGCAGTGCGTACGCGCCGGTACCCGGCCCGATTTGAATATGGGTGGCCTCAACACCCCGTTGCAGCCTTCCAGTGCGATCGAATACCTGGATGGCGACGTCCGCTATCCACGCTATTTCAACACGCTCAACCACCAGGTCGTTGCGGACAAGATGTGTGCACTGGAAGACGCCGAAGATGGAATCATTACCAGTTCCGGCATGGCAGCTATCGCGGGGATTCTGTTTGGCTTGCTTGATCGCGGCGATCACGTGGTTTTGACCGAGGGATTGTACGGTGGTACCTATGCGCTGGTGGTCGGAGAACTGGAAAAATCCGGTATCACTTACAGTTTTGCACCCCCCGATATGTCTGCGCTAAAAGCAGTGGTCAATTCGGATACCCGCATGGTTTTTGTCGAATCCCCGAGCAACCCCTTGCTGCGCGTGGTCGACCTGGCAGCCATCGCGTCGTTTACTCGAAAACGCGGGATCATCACGGTGATCGACAATACGTTTTCCTCCCCCATCCTGCAGAACCCGCTGCAGCAGGGATTTGACCTCGTCATGCACAGTGGCACCAAGTATCTGGGTGGTCACAGCGACCTGTGTTGCGGAACCGTTAATGGTTCCAAAGCGCTGGTTTCCAGGATTCGGGACTATTCCACCAACCACGGCGGATGCCTGAACGCACAGGCCTGTTACCTGCTGGAACGCAGCCTCAAGACCCTGGAACTTCGGGTTATCCGGCAAAGCGACAACGCCGGCATCATCGCTGATGCCCTGGACCGTGAGGCAAGCATCAAGCGTGTTTATTACCCCGGTCTTGAAAGTCACCCGGGTCATCAAATCGCCGCACGCCAGATGCGGGGGTTCGGTGGTATGTTGTCCTTTGAACTGGATGACGGTGTCGACCCATTGAAATACCTGCGCCGGTTACAACTCGTGACTTGCGCGATCAGTCTCGGCGGGGT
>JAPHTE010000196.1 GCA_026196445.1 Lysobacterales bacterium | reverse complement strand
CGGTCACCGTTGACCACCAGGTCACCGCCATCGACGCTGACCGTGCCCGGGAACTTGCCGTGGGCGGTATCGTACTGGGTCAGGTGGGCGTTGGTATCCGCAGGACCGAGGTCGTTGATGGCCACGATGCTGATTTCATCGGTGCGGTCCAGTTCATACAGGGCCCGCATAACATTGCGGCCAATCCGTCCGTAACCGTTAATTGCAACTTTTACTGTCATTGTATTACTCCATTTCTGTCTGTTTAGCGTGCAGCAGTTCTCGAACTGCCTTGCTTACGTTGTTAACTGTTAAACCAAAAAATTCGAATAATTCTGTCGCGGGCGCTGAAGCGCCAAAGCTGTCCAGGCCTATAACCCGCCCCTGGTCGCCGACAAACCTGTGCCAGTAATTCCTGACGCCGGCTTCGACTGCCACCCGGACCTTACAGTCCCCCGGCAGCACGGATTCGCGGTAAAGCCGCTCCTGGGCCATGAACCTGCCAGGGTTTGGCATCGATACCACGCGCGCGTGGATTCCCATGGCAAATAACTGTTCTGCGGCGTCCACCGCCATGCCCACCTCGGAACCGGTGGCGATAATGATCGCATCGATGGGGCCGGCTGCTTCCCGTAACACGTAACCACCGCGCTCGATAGCAGCGAGTTGTTCTGCGTCACGCTGCTGGTGCGGCAAACCCTGGCGCGTGAAAATCAGCGCGCTTGGACCGGCACTCTCCTCGATCGCGATCTTCCAGGCAACCGCCGTCTCCACGGTGTCGCAGGGCCGCCATACACTCAGGTTTGGCACCAGACGCAGGCTGGCGACGTGCTCGATGGGCTGGTGGGTCGGCCCGTCTTCACCCAGGCCGATGGAATCGTGGGTATAGACATGGATATTGTGCGCGGGGATCAGGGCTGACATGCGCACCGCGTTGCGTGCGTAGTCTGAAAAAACCAGGAAAGTGGCGTTATAGGGCACAAAACCGCCATGCAAGCCCAGGCCGTTACAGATCGCGGCCATGCCAAACTCGCGCACACCGAAATAAATGTAATTGCCGTCCACCGTTCCCTCATTGACATCCACGCTCTGCTGCCAGATCGTGTTATTGGATCCGGCCAGGTCGGCTGAGCCACCAATGAGTTCGGGCAACAACGGGCCAAACGCATCCAGCGCCATTTGCGAAGCCTTGCGCGTGGCCACGTTGGCACCCTTTTCCTGCAGATCCATGACGACCTGTTCGGTCTTTTGCTGCCAGTCGTCAGGAAGGTCGCCATTCATCCTGCGGCTGAACTCGGCCGCCAGTTCCGGGTGAGCCTGCCGGTAGGCGGAAAAACGCTCATCCCAGCCAGATTCCAACTGTTCACCGCGCTCGCGGGCGTCCCAGGCCGCATAAATCTCCTCGGGAATCTCGAATGGGGGGTATTCCCAACCCAGCGCCTGCCTGGCTGCTGCAACTTCATCTTCACCCAGCGGTGAACCATGTGCCGCGGAAGTACCCTGCTTGTTCGGCGCACCGAAACCGATCACCGTCCGGCAACATATAAGGCTTGGCTTGCCGGTCTCTTCGCAGGCCGTTTTTGTGGCACGTATAATTTCTTCCGGGTCATGTCCATCAATATCGCGGATAACCTGCCAGCCATAGGCCTCGAAACGCGCCGGGGTGTCGTCGCCAAACCAGCCCTTGACCTCGCCGTCAATCGAAATGCCGTTGTCGTCCCAGAAAGCGATGAGCTTGCCAAGCCCAAGAGTCCCCGCCAATGAGCAGGCCTCGTGGGAAACACCCTCCATCAGGCAACCATCGCCCAGGAAAACCCAGGTGCGGTGGTCAACGATTTCATGTCCTTCCCGATTGAAGCGGTTGGCCAGTACTTTTTCGGCCAATGCAAAGCCAACGGCATTAGCGACCCCCTGGCCCAACGGGCCCGTGGTGGTTTCAACACCGGGTGTCTCCGCATGTTCGGGGTGTCCGGCCGTTTTCGAATGCAATTGGCGGAAATCCCGGATTTCTGAAATCGGCAAATCATAACCACTCAAGTGCAGCACGGAATAAAGCAGCATGGATGCGTGGCCGTTGGAAAGCACAAAGCGATCACGATCCCACCAGCCCGGGTTTGACGGGTTGTGCATGAGGAAATCATTCCATAGCACCTGGGCGATATCAGCCATTCCCATCGGCGCACCGGGGTGTCCTGAATTGGCCTGTTGAACAGCGTCCATGGACAAGGCACGGATGGCATTTGCTAAATCACGTCGAGTGGGCATCGGGATTCCTGGGTCAGGGTTTCTGGTCGGTGGATGGACGGACTTCACGCGCTCCTTCCGCCCCAAAAAAACAACCTATGATTTTCGCTGATCAAGCTATGCAAAGGCAAGCACCGGCAGCCAAATACCGGCACTTATTCACATCCGGGAAACCTGGATCAGCGATTATCAGTCTTGACCAGCCTGCCTGACTTGTAGTCATCCCAGTAAGCGTTTAATTCCTTTTTCACCACCGGCAACAGGAAGTAACACCCCAGCAGGTTGGGAAAGGCCATGGCAAAAATCATCGCGTCTGAAAAATCGATAACCGCACCCAGTTGCATGGAGGATCCAGCCACCACGAAAAACAGGAACAGGATCTTGTACGTGGAATCCGTGACCTTGTTTTCGCCAAACAGGAAAGTCCATGCTTTCAGACCGTAATAGGACCAGGAGATCATGGTCGAGAAAGCGAACAACAACACGGCAACGGTCAGCACCCAGGGGAACCAGGTAAACGCTGTTGCGAAAGCATTCGAGGTCAGCTGGACGCCGTCGACCGACGGGTCCAATGAACCGGTAATAATGATAACCAGGGCGGTGATCGTACACACGACGACGGTATCGATAAACGGTTCGTACAGGGCGACGAAGCCCTCGGTCACCGGCCGGTTGGTTTGCACGGCAGAGTGCGCGATAGCCGCCGAACCAACACCCGCTTCGTTTGAAAATGCCGCACGTTTGAAGCCCTGGAACAGCACACCAATAACGCCGCCGGTAATACCGTGCGCGGTGAAGGCGCCGGTAAATATCGCGGCAAACGCTGTGGGTACGGCATCATAATTCATCAGGATGATCGCCAATCCGGCTAACACGTAGGTAATGGCCATGAACGGTACGATCTTGGACGTGACGCGCGCGATGCCCTTGATACCGCCGATGATCACCAGGCCGACCAGGACGGCGATGACCAGGCCGTACAACCAGCCCTTGTCAGCCATCCAGCTTGCCTCACCACCGGTGACGTTGACCAGTTGTGCAAAGCTCTGATTAGCCTGGAACATATTGCCACCGCCAAATGAACCGCCGATGCAGAATATCGCGAACAACACGGCCAGCAATTTGCCAAACCTGGCAAATCCCTTGCCCCGTTCGGCCAAACCCTTGGTCAGGTAATACATCGGGCCACCGGAAACGGTGCCGTCGGCGTGTTCGTCACGGTATTTCACACCCAGTGTGCATTCGGTGAATTTCGAAGACATGCCCAGGAAACCGGCCAGTATCATCCAGAAGGTCGCGCCCGGCCCGCCGAGGGAAACCGCAACGGCCACGCCAGCAATGTTGCCGAGACCGACAGTGCCGGACAAAGCCGTGGCCAGCGCCTGGAAGTGGGTGACCTCACCAGCGGCTTGCGGGTCATGATAATCGCCCCGCACCAGCTCAAACCCGTGCTTGAAGGCCCGAATATTGATAAAGCGGAAATAGAGCGTAAAAATCGTTGCCGCGACAATCAACCAGACCAGGACAAAGGGGATGTCGACCCCAGCTACCGGGAACGACGAAAATACAGCGCCTGCAACGGCGTCTGAATAAGGCTTGATGAACAGGTTGATCTTTTCATCGATGCCCGTGTCTGCCAACACGGGAAAACTCGCAAACAGGCTCAAAAGACTGGTGATTCCCACTCTTGATTTTGACATTAACTAGTGCTCCTTCGACGTGATAACTGCGAGTTCAGCGAGCTGGAAAGTGGTTGACCGTAAGGCGCATCTCGCAGGTAATGGCTTACGGAACGACGGTTACGGCACAATCAGCCGACTGCACCAAGTGCGCGCCAACGCTGCCGAATACGTGCTTTTTGAACATTGACTTGCCGTTGCGGCCAAGAATGATGTTGGTCACCCCGTTTTCCCGGGCCAGCTTCTCCAGCGTGTCAGCGACGTGCCCGTGCCTGACCAGGCCTTGTACTTCGAGCCCATCCGCTTTCAGCCGCGCAACGATGGGATCGACGATCTCGCCATGCGCACGCTGGAGTTCTTCTTCGCGCCGCCTGTGGCGCTGGGCATTTTCCTCGACGGTGGAAAAACTGAACTGTGACCATTCGATAATGTGGGCGATAATCAACCGGGCATTGGTCAGCCTGGCCTGTTTTATTGCATATTCGACCGCCCTGTCCCCGCATTCGCTACAGTCGATCCCTACCATCAATACCGGACTCATAGGCGTACCTCCACGCTGAAAATTCGCAATAGTCTAACCCAGTCAAAACAAATAAGGCAGCGACTATAGCACCTTACGCGGGGCAATGAGGGCAACCGGGGTTAAAACGACATGCCCTGTTATTCTTCACGCCACTTGATAGAGCAACCCATAGACGGCACCTGCTGTTGCGGCCCGTGACCCGTTTCAGCGACCTGCTTCATGGCTTCGAACAGTTCCCGGGCCTGGCTGTCACCACCCGATTTAGGACCTGAGGCATCAAAACGGCCACGGTACTGGAGTTCCAGGTCCGCGTTGTAGCCAAAAAAGTCAGGCGTACATACTGCACCATAAGCCCGGGCAACTGCCTGGCTCTCATCCAGCAGGTAGGGGAAAGGAAAATCGAATTCGTGTGCGACCTTGACCATGTTGGCAAAGGAATCCTCCGGGTAGTTGACGGTATCGTTGGGCATGATGGCCACACTGTTGATACCGAGGGTCCGTAACTCCCGTGTATCGTGAACCAGCTTGTTACGGATCGCCTGCACGTACGGACAGTGGTTAGAAATAAACATGACCAACAATCCACGTTCACCACGACATTTTTCGAGGCTCCAAACCTGCCGGTCCACACCCGTTAGCGTGAAATCAATCGCAGGGGTTCCAAAATCACAAACAGGGGTTTCCAGCCTGACCATATTCTTTAGGCCCTCGTTCCAATGCGTTAAAAGTGGCAGTATATCAGGCAATACGACGATTCAGCAGCAGCAAAACGCCAGTATTTTTGCTATTATTAGTACTCAGAACTTTATCGCCGGTGGGGACTCTATAAATGTACCCGCATGGGTGTAGGATTCGGTGAGAAAAAGAGTGATGGGACAAAGGCACATTCCATACCAGCGCCTGGTCAGTATTCTGGCCGGTGTTTTCGTATGCCTGTCGCCGGTGCTCGCATCCGCCGACGACATCATAATAATGCCCGGCAGGCAGGTGGTTGGCGGAAGTGCCGCTCCACCGGCCGTTCTGCCCCCGCAGAATGCCTTGCCCGCATCCGGGTTGGCCTTTGATCTTGGTGGTTCCGAAAAACGCAAACTTGAGTTACAACTGTCCAAACCGCTGACCCTGGATATCGCCAACAGCCTGCAAAGGCCTTCCTCCGGTGTCGGTTCTGTTTTCCTGGATGGGGCGCTGAACTTTAACCTGAACGACAAGCTGGATATCACGACCAGCCTGGGTGTCGGAAAAAGCGAGGCGACGTTCCAGCCAGTGGGTAGCATCCACTGCCAGAACGGCGTGTTGGAGCAGGGTTCATACCGCGCCTCCGACTGTTACTTTATCAACCAGGCCAACGTGCTGAAACAGCAACAGGTGGCCTTGGGCCTGCGTTACGGTAGTGACAATATCAGTACGGCCATCAGCATGTTCCGCAACGATTCGACCTACGGCCAGCACAATGTCAACAGCCCGGCCAGCACCATGACCGACCCGGTCGCCGGAGCCAGTTTCCTGTCACTGCCCGGTAGCAACCCTCTGTTCCCGGCAACACCGCAGCCACTGGATTACCTGGATAGCCACAGCATGGGTCTGGGTATGGAATTCCAGGTTGGTTTCACCATGGACAGCGCCGGTGACCTGCAACTGGGTCTGCAACTGACACGGGTGCTGGACGCCTCCTACGAAACGGCAACCGGCTTTGCCCCCGAATTACAAAACTGGACCATCGCCAACCCATTCGACAGCGCCAGGGTCAACCTGGACTGGAGCAAGGGTAATTTCAGCGGCGGCATCCAGGGCTTTTATCGTGACCAGGTCCAGTTCCTGAACCGTGAAAACCTGAACAGCTCGACCACTTTCGATGTGTATTTCACATGGCGTGCACCGTGGAATGCGAACCTCAGTGTCGGCACCAGCAACCTGCTCAATGCAGGAGTTGAGGACAGTGGCAAAACCGATAGCGGTCTGAAGGATCCGTTCGAGGCCGTTTACGGGCGTATCCCCTACGTTCGTTACCAGCAAGACCTCTGAATATCTTCTCCACGAACAGTCCATTTTTGAAACTAATATCGTGATAGACTTGCGTCGGCAAATTTTTTGTTCCTGTTTTTCCGAGATGTTCAGATGAAAAAAGCCCTTGTATTTACCCTTGCTTTTGCTGTGAGTTTTTCAATCCAGGCTGCAGACAGTTTTTCGACACTGGAAGAACGAATGACTGGAAAGGAATTCAAAGAAACCGGTCTCGGGAAACTGACCAATGAAGAACTTTCAGCTCTGAACGACTGGATAAGACGACATTCAGTCGCCACGTTGGAAAATGCTTCAGCTCCGTCGTCAAAGCGTACCGCAAGCGCTGGTCAAATAGAAGATATACGGGGCTT
>JAPHTE010000490.1 GCA_026196445.1 Lysobacterales bacterium | reverse complement strand
GCCAAACACTCCATCACCTCCATCAACAACATAGAGTGCAATTTCCATTAAATCATCAGTGAAAGAATCATCATTTGAATAGGAAAGTTGTCTGCCTCCATCTCACCACAATCTTGGTTATGCCCTGCAAGAGCAAGACAGGATGGAAGAAGCCGTTGCCAGCTACCAGAGAGCAATATCCATCAAACCTGGACTTGCAGAGGCGCACACCAATATTGGCCTGCTCTATGAAAAGATGAATGACCTGCCAACGGCAGAAAAATATATCGCCAAAGCCCTGGGCATTTCCCCGGGTGCAGCGAACATAAAATACGCGCAATCCGTAATCCTCCGTCGCAGGGGAAAAATTGACGAAGCCATTCAGTTACTCGAATCACTTGATATCAAAAGTGTCCGCGACCCGAACACTGCGAAAAACATCCACTTTGAGCTCGGCCGGCTTTATGACAGGAAGAAGAACAGCGCCAAAGCTTTCCACAACATTTCCTGCGGCAACAGATTGCACGCCAGGAGCTATCAATCAACCCTTGCCAGGAAAGACGAGTTCCTGGCTGGTATAGATGCCCTTAAACGTACGCTTAGCCGTGATTGGGTGCGCTCATGGTCAGCTATTCCCCAGGTTCAAGCGGCAACGAATGCATTTATCGTTGGTTTTCCGCGCTCCGGGACAACCCTTCTTGATCAGATACTCGACAGCCATCCCGGGATACAGGTCATGGAGGAGAAGGACGCCATCGAACATGTTGTTCGATCCATTGCTGGCGATTACCCACAATCGCTGGCATCACTTACAGAATCGGATGTACGGAAGTCACGGGAAATTTATTTCAAAGCGGTTGATGGCTACATCACCAGGGACACCAACACCATCCTGGTCGACAAATTCCCCCTCAATATTCAACACGTCCCGCTGCTGGTGCGATTGTTTCCCGATGCCAGGATAATCCTGGCCATGCGTCATCCTTGCGATGTTGTACTCAGTAATTTCATGCAGAACTATAGAATCAACAACGCCATGGCCAATTTTTTCACCATCGAGGATTCTGCATTGGCTTATACGCAAGTGATGGGGTTGTGGCAAAAGAGCATCGGTGTGATGCCGGTTGATTTCCATACCGTGAAATATGAGTCTTTGGTGGCCGACTTCAACAATGAGGTTGGACAATTGCTCAAGTTCCTCGGGGTTGATTGGGATGATGCTGTCCTTGCCTATGACAGCCACGCAAAGAAAAGAGGAACCATCAGGACACCAAGCTACCAATCAGTCACCGAACCGATCTATCAACGGGCAAAATATCGCTGGAAACGTTACGAAGAGCAACTCAAACCTGTAATGGATGATTTGCGGCCTTTCATCGAGGCATTCGGTTATTGAAATTGCCACCAGCCTGCACTCGAACATAATGAACAGGCTTAAAAGAACTGGCGCATTGCCTGGCGAAGCAGAAAATGATAATTGATTTTTGTGAGTTGAATTTCCATTTAAATATTGAAAAACTGCAACTCGTACACTATCCACCCTCAATTAGCGAAAGTCACAGGTAAATCATGAGCAAGATCGTCTGGATCGCTTCTTACCCCAAATCCGGTAATACATGGATGCGGGTATTTCTAAGCAATCTTGTCAGCAACCGCTCAAGGGCCCAGGACATTAATACTTTAGGGGAATTTTGTAACAACGAATCCAACGCTAAATACTATCGGCGATTTTTTGACAGGCCATTGACTGAGGTTGATGCCGCTGTCATTGCTAGAATCCGAAGCGAAGTTCAAAAGAGTATTGCGATAAAAAACAGGGAAATCACGTTTCTAAAGACACATAACTATATGGGGTCTTATGAAGGTTACCCTCTGCAGAACCCCCATTTAACAGCTGGATGGATTTATATTGTTCGGAATCCACTGGATGTCGTTATTTCAATGACCCATCACTATGCTGTATCTGTTGACGATGCCATAGATTTCCTGAACAGCGAAAATACTGCAACTGAAAGCAGTGAGAGCAATGTTTATTCACCATTGAGCTCTTGGTCAACGCATGTGGAAAGCTGGACCAGCGAGAATCATCCTTTGGTTTGTTATGTGCGATATGAAGACTTGCTGGACAAACCGCTGAAAACATTCAGAAGGGTAGCGTCTATCCTCGGGGTAAGAGAAAGCGGCGCAATAAAGCAAGCGCTTAGAAAATCGTCATTTGCCGAGATGAAAAGGCAGGAAGCAAAAAATGGCTTTGTAGAAAGAATTGGGGAATCCAGCCCCTTCTTCCGCAAGGGTAAAAAAGAGCAATGGCGCGAGGTATTAACACGAGACCAGGTTCAGCGCGTAATTGACAAGAACGGAGTTCAAATGGAGCGGTTCAAGTACATACCAAAAGACTTCAGAACTTGAGGATTTTCTGTTCTATTCGTGAACACCCACCCCGTGTCCAAAATACGTCAGCTATTCCCTGAAGACTTCAAAAATCGATCATTAAACCTGTCCTTTTGAATAACCCGGCGGGAGATAGTTAAAACGGGCCATTTGTTTGCCATGGCTGTCAATGATTTTCCTGACCTGTTGATCCGTTAAGTTATTACACCACTGGTTCTTGCGGCCCTGTCGAAAAAAGGAGTGGGCATTCTCGTGCTTCTCAATAAAACCTGAGCGCGTTTCCTGCAATCTCAACTGGTCAAACGAAGAAAATCTAATGGCTTTTTTCAAACGCTTCGGATCACGCGGTTGGCCGAGAAAAGAAACAAGTTTCCTGAAGGTCTTCATCGGATTGCCCAGCATATCCTCGAAACGCAGAACCAATATTTCCGGTTTGGGCACTTGTGTCCAACTCTGAACATGTATCGACCAAGACGATATTATCTGAGGCACGTTCTCTTTCTCGTTCGGAGTACCTGCTGCCTCCGCTGCCATGTAGTCAATGGCTTCATCTATGCTGTAGCCAAAGTAATTGGCAAGGGAAACGACAACATCGAGCGGGTTCCTGATGATGTAAATAGCGCCCGATGTAACCGTTGCATTTTGTAGTGGGTAACCACCATATTCGCCGAGGTAATTGTGTGTCTTGAGAAACACTGTACCCTTGGCATCCCTGGCTATGTCAGCCTGGACGCGAGGTCGAAGTGCACAGATTTCCTCAATGCTCAGACTGGTTGTGTCGCCTCCTGCTACGTAGCGTGCATAGCGGAAGGCTTTCGCTTCAGCCTGGTTTATCCGAAACAGTGTATTAATATCAACGGGCTGGTTTTGGTTACGTAAATAATTTTCGATAAAGGCCCGCACCCAGGTGTTGCCGGATTTTGGGTAGGATGCAATCCAAAGCAGATTACCCATTAAAAACTCCCGTTGTTATTATGAATGCGTCTCTTGCACTCAATACTGCCGGCCAATGCAGAGACGTGAACTGCGCAATCTAAGCCGGTTTTACAAAACAATGGTAACGGCCGGAGTTGTGCACACCCCTGTACATAATGTCACCTTCGTCAACCAGTTCCAAACCGTGCTGTTCAAACACGCGGTACCAACCGGGATCCGACTGGATCGTTCTGTTGACCCGCAACAGGTCTTTTAGCCGTTCCCGACCGAAGTTGATGTCCCGTTGAAATTGGTCAAGCCTGGTGCGGTTCTGCGCGACAGTCGCCTCATCCATGGGCACGACACTGGCCAACATATTCAATATTGCCCCCATGAACCGTGATTTCGGGGATTTCCCGGATAGTGCCACCTGGGTGTTTTTCATCGCCTTTTTAAAGTGCGGAAATGCCAGGTCATCCCGCAGGTACCGATCTATAGCGGACAGGAACTTCAATTCCCGCAGGATCTCATACTCACGCCACTCGTCCTCCATGTACCTGATGATGTCAGTTGAAACAGCGTGGCTCAGACACGCGAAGTGCCCACCGGGTTTGAGCAGCCGAAACACCTGGACTGCCGCCTGTTGCCAGTCACAATACTC
>JAPHTE010000147.1 GCA_026196445.1 Lysobacterales bacterium | reverse complement strand
TTCAAGTTCTACCGGTGCGGCGTGACGCCTGCCCTGCTCGGCAGCAATGCGCTCCAGCCAGTTCGCCCAGGCCCCCTGGACGTAACCCTTTATGATGTGCGCGGTATTCGAGTCCACGCCATTGACGATCACCTGGATCGGCGCCTGCCCCGCGCCTGCAAGTTTCCTGGCGAAGTCCGCCTGCAGGTGCACAATGCCCGCCACTTCGCCACGGACCAGCGCGGCTTCTGCTTCAGGCAGGTTTGAGTAATGCTGCGTGGCGAAATAATCGGAACCCAGGAAGCCCTGGGTAAAGGCAGTGGTTTCTGCACTGGGGTACTCCACCACCAGCCCAAGCGGGACATCTTTGGCATCCAGCGAGACCCCGTAACCGAACAGGAACAACAGAATCACAGGCATCAGGAAGGCGATGGCGATGGCGCTGGGGTCACGTACGATCTGCAGGAACTCCTTGCGGATCAGGCCACGCATGCGCATGCCTGTCCCACCGCGTGACGTGGTGCGTTGCCGGTTCATGCGGCGGCCTGCTGTGCAGCTTCCTGTTCTATCAGGGCGATGAATGCATCTTCCATGGACGGATCCGGATTCTCCCGGTTACGCGCGCGCGCCTTGACCGCTCGCGGTGCGTCAATGGCCAGGATGCGCCCGTTGGCCATGATGGCCAGCCGGTCACAGTATTCGGCCTCTTCCATGAAGTGGGTCGTAACCAGCACCGTCACGCCACGGTTGGACAGGGTGTTTATCCAGTGCCAGAACTCGCGCCGGGCGATGGGATCAACGCCGGAGGTGGGTTCATCCAGGAACAGGATATCAGGGTCATGCATGAGCGCGCAGGCCAGGGCCAGGCGCTGCTTGTAACCCAGCGATAAATCCATGCTGTCAGCATCGCGCACCGCCTGCAGTTCCAATTGCTGCAAAGCCCAGTCAATGCGTGTGCGCTGGTGCTGGCCCGTCAGGCCGTAAGTGCTGGCGAAAAAGCGCAGATTCTGCAGTACCGTGAGATTGCCGTACAACGAGAACTTTTGGGACATGTAACCGATGCGTGCGCGGGCCGACGCGGCGGCATGACGCAGGTCATAGCCGGCCACGTTCACGGTGCCTGAGCTGGCTGGAAGCAAGCCACACAGCATACGGAAAGTAGTGGTCTTGCCGGCGCCGTTTGCCCCCAGCAAACCGAATACTTCACCTGGGGCCACCTCGAAGCTGACTTCCCTGACGGCGTAGAAGTCGCCGAACTTCCGCTCCAGGTCGCTGACCCGGATGACGGCCTCCCGGCGGGAACGATGCTCGGACTCCAACAGCATTTCCTGCCTGCCGTGCCCGACGTCCAACCGGCCGCCCAGGGCGTCCATGAAACCGTCCTCGAAGCGGGGCGGCACCGACTCGACCCGCTCATTAGGCAGTTCCCTTGAAAATGTTTTGGCATTGGCCCGGGCCTGCAGCACGACGCGCACCTGCTCACCAACGATCACTGCGTCCAGTACGTCTTCCCGCGCAGCGAGTTGCCGCTGCAGGTCGCGCCTGGCGATGGTTTCGGACGCGACAGTGAAAGTGCGACCAGCCAGCGGGCGGCCAAAGCTGGCCGGTGGACCCATGCCCAGTACGCGGCCTTCATGCAGCATCACGACCTTGTGGCAGCGTTCAGCCTCGTCGAGGTAGGCCGTGGACAACAGCACGCTCATGCCCTGCTGTTCGACCAACCGGTACACGATAGCCCAAAGTTCCCGCCGCGAAACCGGGTCCACACCTACGGTGGGCTCGTCCAGCAACAGCAGGCGCGGCCAACTCACCAGGGTGCATGCCAGGCCAAGCTTTTGCTTCATGCCGCCGGAAAGTCTGCCGGCCAAACGCCGGGTATAGGGCGAAAGACCCGTCATGTGGTAGAGCTCGTCGTAGCGTGCGTCCCGCTCGCTCAGTGGAACACCCTGCAGGTCAGCGTACAGATCCAGGTTTTCCTGTACCGAAAGGTCTTCATAAAGCCCGAATCTCTGGGGCATGTAGCCCACCTGCGCCTGCACCGACAAGGGGTCAGCCACGGCATCGATGTCCAGTACCTCAACGACACCGTCCTGTGGCTGCAAAAGACCGGTGGCCACGCGCATCAGCGTGGTTTTTCCCGCACCGTCGGGCCCGATAAGCCCCGTGATCTCACCTGACCCGGCGGTGAAACTCACGCCATCCAGTGCAGTTACCTGGCC
>JAPHTE010000446.1 GCA_026196445.1 Lysobacterales bacterium | reverse complement strand
GTCAGGACGCTGGACACCTCTTTTTCCAACCAGCAATACGGAATCAGGCAGGATCACATCTTTTCCATACGTCCGCGCAGTGGTGTGCAGCCACGCACCTTTCCCCACACGCAGGCCATTCTCGTCAACCTGTTGCCGGATTTCGATATTGACCAGGGGATGTTATTGCCGGATGGCAGGCTCGAGGTGCTGTTGTCCGCCAGCCTGTGAATATCGCAGTTTATTGCCGGTTCCGGATGAAAGGATCATCCGGAACAGCGGCCTTATGACAGCGGGAAACTGTCAGCGCTGGCGCTTGAACTTGTCCCAGAAGGTTTTCTTCACCAGGTCGGTCAGTTCTCCCGAATCCAGGTAGGTACCATGACCGTTCGGGCACGACTCGTAAGTAATGTGCTTTTGATGCTTGTCGTTCTCGTGCAGCATTGAATCACCGCAAATCGGGCAGTGGTAGTCCTTGATGGCATTGGCTTTCTTGCCAACTGATTTGTCACCCGTATCGATGACGTAGTCAGCCATCCAGACATCGTCCCGCAGCCTGCGTAACTCTTCCGGTTGGAACCACAAGCCACCACAGTCCTTGCAACGGTCCACTTCGATTCGTGAATAGTAAACCAGTTCCATTTCACCCGAACATTTTGGACAGTCCATAAATATCGCACCTCTGGTTAATTGAAATATGGTGGAGCATCAGTAGCTACCCCGTGTAGCGGTCTATTGTGGTGTAAAAGTCAAAAGCGGTCAAACGGGAATGAGTTTTAACTTCAACGCAACGCATCTGCAAAGCTGTAGCCGAAGTTTTCAACGTCTCTACGGTACAGATCTGCGACATACTCGCGGGTTGCATCATCGTAGAAATCGGTATAACGCCGCAGGCGGGTTTCGTCGTTGCGATACAGGAAATTGCGCATTTTACGTTTTAGTTCACGCGAACCTTTGTCCGACGAGTTCACATGCGGCAAGGTCGATTTCTCGATCCCCAGTTGTTGGCAAACACGGTCGAAATCACTTTGCAGGTTCTCGAACTTGCCGACAAAGTCGACCAGAAGCCTGCCACCAGGGTCATACAGCATATCAGTCTGCGGCATGATATGGCGGTACTTGTCATCCGGGCCGGGTGAAGGCAGCTTGTGCATCACGAAGTCCTTGAAATTCCTGTGGTTGAAGTAATTCCGATAGCGGTATTCCGATACCAGTCTCGCCCAGGGATTGCGCACGAAGCTGAACTTATAAAAGCCCGCAAACTCTTCCGCTGTCAGGTGTCCGCATTGCACGTACTCTGCAGCACTCAAGTGGGTCAGTTTCTCGGTGCCCCGGTTCGGATCCGGGTTATCGGTGATCAGGAGTTCTTCACGATCGGCGTCATTGTCACGGTCCATACCGAGACGTTGCAAAAAAAACATCTCGACGCTGCGGCCCGCCGTCTTGGGGACGTGTACGAAAATGCAATTAAATTCTCTGCAGATCATGTTTAACACCCAAACCCGGGGCTGACAACTGCTGGAACTTCCTTTAGATTACCAGAATATAATCCTGCCGAAAAAACAGATAACGAAATGATTCATCACGCGGGGCCATTATGGCCCGAAAACCATTTTGGGAGTAAATGAAAAATGTGGCCAAAAACACTCTTTCCCGTGCTGATCTTAACCGCTTTTATCAACTTACAGCCATGTGCTGCAGCAGAGCCGCACGGCTTCATTGACTACCAGTCATTGCTTCCACCGATACAGGAATGGTCAGGCAAAAGCGAGAGCCTGATCGCAGCCCGGAGCGATGAATGGGTAACACCTGCCGAGTTAACTGGCCTGAGAGCCACGCCCCGCTACGATGAAACCATGTCCTGGTTAAGAAAACTCGTCGCAGCCGCGCCGGAACTGGAAATGGTTTCGATTGGAAAGAGCCTGCAGGGCAGGGACTTCTGGATGGTGATTGCCAGCGCTGACAGGAATTTCACACCCGCAGCCCATGCGTCCACCGGCAAACCGCTGCTGTTGGCGCATTCCGGCATCCATTCCGGTGAGATCGACGGCAAGGATGCGGGGCTGATGCTGCTGCGTGACATGACGGTGACGAAACGGCGTCGCGAACTGCTGCAGGGCGCTGATTTCCTGTTTATCCCTATCCTGAACGTCGACGGCCATGAACGCCGTTCTGCGTTCAACCGCATCAACCAGCGTGGTCCTGCCGAAATGGGGTGGCGGACCAACGCCAGGAACCAGAACCTGAACCGGGATTTCACCAAGCTGGACACCGAGGGCGTGCGTGCACTGGTTGCCGTGCTGCGGAAGTGGCAACCCGACCTGTACCTGGACTTGCACGTAACCGACGGCGCGGATTACCAATATGACATCACCTTTGGAGGCAACGGCCGCAAGGGCTGGTCGCCAGCGATAGGCAACTGGATCGAGGATGTTTACCGCCCCGCGATAAATGCGGCCCTGTCGAGCTACGGGCACGAACCCGGCCCGTTGATCTTTACGGCCAACGGCATGGACATGCAGGACGGCTTTTTGTCCTGGACCGGCAACCCGCGTTTTTCCAATGGCTACGGCGATGCCATCCACCTGCCGACCGTGCTGGTCGAGAACCACTCGCTCAAGCCGTACAAACGCCGTGTACTCGGCACCTATGTTTTGCTCGCCGAGACGCTGGCGCTGCTGGCCCGCGAACAGGTTTCCCTGGAATTGGCAACAAGCACGGATCAAAAACGACGGCCGGCCTCCATCCCGCTCAGCTTTGAAAGGAACGAGCAACCAGCGGCTGAAAAGGTGTTATTCAAAGGCGTTGCATCGCAGCGCGTGGCTGGCCCCGTGGCTGGCGCTGAAGTCGTGCGTTGGACAGGTGAGCCACTGGACGAGGAACTCCAGCAGTTTAACGTGGACAAACCGGAGCACGAGGTTGAAGTCCCACAGGCCTACATTGTCCCGGCAGCCTGGGTGGATGTTGCTGAACGTATCGCCATGCACGGCATTACGGTTCAGAAGCTGAGCCAGCCACTCACAACGCAGGCGGAATTCTACCGCCTTCCCGAGGCGCAAATCGCGGAACCTTCATTGTGGACACCCAATCCATTCGAAGGCCGTGTCCGTATCGACCCGGGCACACCGGAAAAACAGACCATGGTGACCACGTTTCCAGCCGGAAGTTACCGGATCGACACCAGGCAGCCCCTGGGTGAACTCGTGGTGTTGATGCTGGAACCACAGGCCCCGGACTCCTTCCTGCAATGGGGTTTTTTCCTGGGGATTTTCAACCGCACCGAGTACGCGGAATCCTATGTACTGGAGCCACTGGCAGAAAAGATGATGGAGAACGATGCCGATCTCAAGCAACGTTTTGAGCATCGACTGGCCAGTGACGAAGCGTTTGCCTCCAGCAGCTACCAGCGCCTCATGTGGTTTTATGAACAAACGCCGTTTTATGACCGGCAATACCTGCTGTACCCGGTAGCGAGAATACCTTTAGCAGAGTGAACAGTCGCTCTTACCGGGATTTTGCACCCGAACTGGTCGACATCGGTAAATAAATAGTTAATTTGGTGTTATTCTGCTAAGTATGTTACGCCGACTCATATATAATGGCGCGAGCATAGAAGTTTAATTTGATCAGACGGAGGATATAGACGTGAAAAACTACAAAATGGGTATCGTTGCAGTCGCCCTGTCATTGTTGCTCAGCGCTTGCGCTTCCGGTCCGGGCCATAGCGGATGGTACGACGATTGGGCGGCCTGCGCTTCAGCAGGCGCCGCAGCCGGTATTGCAGGCGGTGCGACAGACGATTTTGATTCCGCAATGGCTGGTGCTGTGGGCGGTTTCATCGTTGGCGGCTTGATTTGTGCAAATTCTGATACCGATGCAGATGGCGTGAAGAACCGCAAAGACGACTGCCCCGGAACCGTGGGTGGTGCCATCGTTGACCAGAATGGTTGTGAAATGGACAGCGACGGTGACGGTGTCGTAGACCGGCTCGACGAGTGCCCGGGAACACCGGCAGGAACCCGTGTAAACGAAGTGGGCTGTCCGTTTGACGCCGATGGTGATGGCGTGGCGGATGCGCGTGACCGCTGCCCCGGAACACCTGCCGGCGCGAAGGTCGACGAGCACGGTTGTGAGCTTGACAGCGACTCTGACGGCGTGGTCGACAGCCAGGACAAATGCCCGAATACACAGGCCAATACACCTGTCGATAACACCGGTTGTGTTTTGGCGGCCGAATTCAAACTCGAAGGTGTCAATTTTGAATTCGATTCAGCAAAACTGACCGCGGATTCAACTGCCAAGCTGGACGACGCACTGAAGATACTGAAACGTCACGGTGACCTGAAAGTCGAAGTGGCCGGTCATACCGACAGCGTCGGCAGTGACGTATATAACCAGGGCCTGTCACAGCGCAGGGCGCAAGCGGTTGCGGACTACCTGATCGGCAAAGGTGCAAATGCCGATAATATCACCGTGAAAGGATATGGTGAATCAAGGCCAGTGGCTGACAACGCAACGGAAGCAGGCCGCGCGGCCAACCGTCGTGTGGAGTTCAGACACTAAGCTGTGAAGACAGTCGTTATGAAAAAAGCCCGGCGTATTCGCCGGGCTTTTTTTGGGCGCTGCTGATTCGCCGCCCGTCTGCCTCCTGAAAAGCCCGGTGGTTTACCGGTGCGCGCTCTTGGCCCCTTTATCAATGACTTCGAAGCTGCGCTTCCAGCCGGGGATACCACAGGGCCTGGGTAATACCCCGCACGGCCATGAACAGCAGTACTGCCAGCCACAGGCCCGCCAGGCCATGATCGTCTGTCAACGGGCCCAGGGTGAGCATGTAAGCGGCGAATGAGATCGCCATGGTCACCATCATGGCTGCCCCGGCGGTCGCTGCGATGAAGACGCCGTCAAACTGGTAACAGGCGACAGCGACCACGGGCAGGGCGATGAGCAGCGGCATGATCTCGGCAACACCCGAGCGCACGGCAGGCAAATCCGTCAGCAGGGCAGTGATGGCATTGCCGCCCAGCCAGAAAGCCGCCGCGTAAACGAAACTCGCCGCCAGCGCCCATAAGCCAGTCAGCTTGACCCAGCGGCGAAATAGAAGTGTGTTGCGCTCACCCCAGGCGGAGCCCGCCAGGGCCTCGGTGGCATGGGCGAAGCCGTCCAGGCCCAGGGAAATCAGCAACATGTACTGCATGGCGACGTGACTGGCCGCCATCTCGGTCTCACCGATGGACCCGGCGACGCGCATAACAACCGACAGGGCCGTCATCAGCAGAATCGTGCGCACAAATATAAAACCGTTGACGACGAACAGCTTCCTGAACCCGG
>JAPHTE010000065.1 GCA_026196445.1 Lysobacterales bacterium | reverse complement strand
ATGACATCCACGGATGGTGTATACATCGATGGGCGCTTGACCGTCAAAGGTGATATGACGGGACCAACCTCGGCCCATATCGTCCTGCGTGATCCGACAGTGGACGTCGCCGTTTTGGAAACAGCCCGTGGTGGTTTGTTGCGTGCGGGACTGGGTTACCGGCGTTGCGATGTTTCGGCCTGTTTGAATGTCGCTTCGGATCACCTTGGGCTTAAGGGCATTGATACGCTGGAGCAACTGGCAGAACTCAAACGCATCGTAATCGAAGTGGCCCGCAATACGGCGGTCCTGAATGCCGATGATGAGCTATGCCTGAAGATGGCGGATTACACCCAGGCCGAACACGTCTGTTACGTCACCATGAACCCGGCTCACACACTGGTTAAACAACACATTCATGCCGGTGGCCGGGCGATGGTGCTGGAGCAGGGCTTCAACGGGGATATGATCACGCTGTATGACAATGGCACCCATTCCCAGTTGGTCTGGACCCACCAGATACCGGCCACCATGGATGGCAAGGCCACGCATAACGTGCAAAACGCGATGTTTGCTGCAGCCCTGGCATACTCGATGGGTAAGTCTTTGGATGATATCCGTCACGGTCTGCGTTCGTTCAACTCAACCATCTTCCAGGCTCCAGGGCGGATGAATGTATTTGACGAGCACCCGTTCCGGGTCATCCTGGATTATGGTCACAATGCTGCCGCTATTCACAGCATCTGCCAATTGGTCGACCGGCTTGAAATGACCGGACGTCGAATCTGCGTACTGGCAGCCCCGGGTGATCGCCGAGACGAAGATATCCGGGCTATCGCCGATGAAACCAGTGGCCATTTTGACCACTATATCTGCCGTGCCGATGACCGCCGTCGCGGACGCGGAGATTCCGAAGTACCGGAAATGTTGCGTGACCAGTTGCTGGCCAATGGAATTGAAGACAGTGCGATTGAGGTTGTACCGGATGAAGAACCGGCCGTCGCGAGGGCCCTCGATCTGGCCCGGGAAGGCGACCTGGTCATGTTGTTTGTCGACGACGTGCGCCGTAGCTGGCGCCAGGTGATTCAGCATGAAGCTGACAATACAGCCAGCAGTGGATCCGGTGAATTAAAACCGGTTCATAGTTTTGTCGAGGAGGATCCGGAAGCATTTTCACTTGATCCCGGTACCCGCCTGGTCAGGGATGAACGCGGTGTGCGCTTAGCCAGGGAAGAAGAAGAGAGCGACTGAGTTTACAGCATGGATATCCAGTTGCTGGACAGTCGCCGGCTTACCGGTCCCAACCTTTTTGGGTACAAACCGGGCGCAGTGCTGGATGTTGCTGTCGGGGGTATTTCGCCGGAGCCGTTGATTTCTGGCTGGCACGATGAGGTTAGCCAACTGATGGAAGCCATAGGCTGGAATCCGGATCTTGTTAGTTCACGGATTTTTGAAGGTGGCGTCAGCCTGGTCATCCATGCACCCATCGATGTTTTATACACAGCCTGCGAGCTCAATGAAGCTGCCTTGAACAGGGCCACCGCGCGACTCTCCGGCGGGCCGTTACCAGGCCTTGGAGATACAATCACCAGCCTTACCAAGCAATTGCTGGAGGAACAAAACCCATCCTTGCTGGCCATGCAGCGTGCCGCTCTAAACCACCGGGTACCATTCCTGTGGGATGATGATGAAGTTTCTGTCGGTTATGGCAAGTCGGCCATGACCTGGCCGTCCAGATCCGTACCGCCGCCAGAATCCATTAACTGGAAGCAGCCTGGTTCAATTCCACTGGGTCTGGTGACCGGCACCAATGGTAAATCGACGACCGTCCGGTTGGCGGCATCCATATTGGCCGCCGCCGGGTTAAGAGCCGGAATTTCCTCGACCGATTACATCCGTGTTGGTGAAGAAATACTCGACCATGGTGATTATTCAGGTCCTGGTGGTGCGCGCACACTGTTGAGACATCGCAATACTGAAGCGGTGGTTCTGGAAGTAGCCCGTGGCGGCATGTTGCGTCGCGGTCTCGGCGTGGAACGTGCCGATGGCGCACTGATAACCAATATCGCTGCCGACCACCTGGGCGATTACGGTATCAATTCGGTCGCGGACATGGCCGAAGCCAAGTTCATTGTGCGCCGTGCGCTCGATGCTGCCGCGCCGTTGATTTTGAATGCCGATGATCCCGAAAGTGTCGCCATGGCGGCTTCGAT
>JAPHTE010000216.1 GCA_026196445.1 Lysobacterales bacterium | reverse complement strand
GCCGACAACTGGCGCGCAAGCAGAACCTGACCACCGCAGTTGCCGTTGTGGCGCTGGCTGGTTCTGTCTACGGCGCTGTCGCCTCGACAGCCGCAGGCACTGCCGCCGTCACGGCTGCTTCCGGTGCCGCATTGGCCGGTGCGGGTTGGGCCATGCACCAGACACTCGAGACCAAAACCGAGTCCAAAGAGGTCAACCGCTATTTTCTGGCCCGCATGGCGCCGGCCTTTGATCGGCAAATGGCCGTACAAATGGAGTGGTTGGAATCAAAAGAAATTATCACCGCACGTGGATTCACCGAGTTTCGCAACAAGACACTTGGCCTGTACCAGTCGCGCGTCAGGTCGATGCAGGTGGATGTTCCCACGCAATGCCAGTTCAGACACCCGGATTTCAAGCACACCGGGCGCTGGTATGGCGCGTGCACGGATGGCATGGCCTACGGACGGGGTTATGGCGTGGTCATGGACGACAATGGCGACACGCTCGAATACCTGGGTAGTGCACGCAGGGGCCTGGCGTCCGGTGCCGGCGCGATGATCCTGCAGCGTAACCGGCAACTGGGCGCTGCCTATTACGAAGGTGGTTTCAAAAATGGACGACCCGACGGCGTTGTGCAGGTTGAATTGGCCGGGCAACCGACCAGGCTGCGTAAGTACAAGGACGGGATAGATGTCGGCAAGGGCAACGCGGCCAAGCTGCAAAGCCTCGACCTGGTCTCCATCAGCCCGGCAGGTGATGTGCCGTGATGATTCGCGCCTACGGCTACCTGGTAACCGTCGTCTTGATGCTGTTATCAGCTACGTACTGCCGCGCCGGCGACGATCCGATCCGGATCGGTGATTTGCCACCCGGTGAGCAATACCGGCAATTGAGCCTGGTTGTCCTGATGGCCGCAGGCGCGAGGCCCGAACTGATCGACGCCATGACGCCGGACGGCGAGGCCAACGGAGGCAGGACCGATATCAATCCGGATGATTACAAGACGCCATTGTTCCGCATCGTGGACCAGGAATCCATGCTCGCCGGCGCAGCCTTCCTGTTGCGCTATGCTCATGAATCCGCGCAAGATATCCAGACCCGCATGGCTGCCATCAAGAGTGCCAACCCGGTTCTGATCAGCATGGTGGACGTAAACGCCATTACGGAGGACGCCATCATCATCCGCAACGCGATCGCTGATTCCATCGCTTACTCGGACCGTCTCCGGGACGAAGCTACCCGCGCTCACTTGCAGGATTACCGGATCCGCACCACGCGCATCCGCAATGTCATGGAATTCAAATTGTTCGAGGCAGAACTTGCACGCTTGACCGAAGAGGCGATACTTTCCGTCGGCGGCAAGTTGGACGCTTACCAGCGCATGTTCGATGAAGAAGTGGATTCAAAGGAATTCGACCGGCAATTCGACGCGGCCGACTATATTTACAACCGCTCCGAGAAATTCGACTTAAAAGCCGGCAAGCTCACCGAGGAGATCATGAAGAACGTCATATTCTCCGAAGGCCAGCCCGGTCAGCCGGACCCCTGACTAGCCAATCTCGAGCGCCAATTACCCCAGGCCGGCCGGGCAGGGGCAACCCCTGTTTAATCGTTAATCCACCTGTTGTAGTCCGCGCCTGCACTGATAATGGCGTGCGGCAGGTCTTTCATCAATTCACAGAAATCATCGCCGCGGATGTGGACCAGGTTTTCATGGTCGCCAGCCTCGATGTAGATTTCCGATGCGTTGGTCAGTTGCTCGTCCCAGATCACATCCAGCCCGTAGGCGTTGCTCAGGGCTGGAACTGCACCCAACGAGCAGTCCTGAAACAGGTGTGGCAGCTCGTCCTCGGTCGCCATTTCCAGGTTGCGCCCGAGGCTCTCGCTGACCCATTCGAGTTCAAGCCGGTTGGTGGACGGCACCACGCTGACGATGTAGCCGTCGTCGTCTTCAAGCACCACGGCCTTGGCCAACTGGTGGCTCGGCACGTGGGCCGAGTGGGCCGATTCCAGCGCTGTTGCTGAGGGGGGATGTTTAACCACTTCGTATTCAACAAGG
>JAPHTE010000054.1 GCA_026196445.1 Lysobacterales bacterium | reverse complement strand
GACCGCTCAGCAGCCAGAACCAGCGTGGCGTTCAGCACCAGGACGGATACCAGGGCCAGCCGGGCGAGGAGTGCGGGGGATGTTGTCATGACGGGTCTCATTGCAAAGATTTTGGATACTGGTAAATTCATGATTGAAGATTATATTCCAAAATTGTAGTTTTAGAATATTTGATTGATTATGATTGTACGAAGGGTAGGTTCGGCCCCTGAAATCGCGCCCCAAAAATCCGGACCGCTTGAAGACCGCTTGGAAACGAACATGCATAAACCAATTTTGATCGTTCGCGACGCATTAATCGCGCTTTGCATGGCGAGTGCACTGGTTTCCTGCACGGATAAGCAGGCATCGGGTCCACAAGCAGACCGGCAGCCCAACGTGATCGTGATCCTGGCGGACGATATCGGTGTGGAAACCGTGGGCGCTTTTGGCAGTGAATACCCGACGCCCAACATTGACGCCATCGCATCCGGCGGCATGCGCTTCGACGACGCGCACGCGACACCGATCTGCACGCCGAGCCGGGTGCGCCTGTTGACGGGACGCTACAACTTCAAGAATTACGTGGATTTCGCCCTGCTCCCGCCTGGCGAAACGACACTGGCGCACCACTTCCATGCGGCAGGTTACCGCACCCTGGTATCGGGCAAGTGGCAACTGGCCGGCACCGGGGATGCCGACGACCCTCTCGGTACGACGCCGGAAGCAGCGGGCTTTGACGAGCACCTGGTATGGTACATGCAACGCAAGGACAAGGGCAGCCGGTACTGGGGGCCAAAGCTGTTCGATAACGGTGTCGAACGTCAGTACCCGGAACAGGATTTTGGTCCCACGATTGTCAATCAGCGTGTTCTCGATTTCATCACGCGCGACGACGAGCGCCCGTTTTTCATTTATTACTCGATGATGCTGGCGCATAAGCCTTGGGTAACGACTCCGATAACGCCAACTGCCGAGGGAAACAAGCCGCGTTTCGCGGGCATGATGGCCTACATGGACGAAATGGTCGGCAGGGTGCTCGGCACCTTGCGTGACGAGGGCCTGGAACAGGACACGCTGGTTGTATTCATCGGCGACAACGGCACCCACCCGGACATCACCAGCCTGCGCAACGGCAAACCGGTGCGCGGGGGCAAGTGGTATACACACGACGCCGCCACGCACGTGCCGATGGCGGTCAGGTGGCCCGCCGCGGTGGCCGCTGGCGGCAGCAGCGATCAACTGACGGATATCATGGACATCTTTCCGACCGTGCTCGAGGCGGCTGGCATTGCCGTGCCCGGTATCGCGGATGGCTTCAGCCTCGTGCCGGTACTCACGAGTGGGGCGGCTTCCGGCCGCGAGTGGGTGTTCATCAAGTTCGACCCGCACGCCGATTACGACGAGTCGCTTTCAACACGCAGCCGCTTCATCTTCAACCACGAACGGAAGGTTTACGGCGACGGCAGGTGTTACGACCTGGGCGCCGACTTTCTGGAGCAACACCCCACAGATGCGGCGGCATCAAGTGGTTGCCGGGATCTGAATACCATCATGACCGGCTTGAACTCTGGCCCCTTTTTCCACAAACAGCCAGGCCCGGGCTTGCCCGAACATTGAATATTGCCCGGCCCCAGGCCGGCAGGAATACGTACACATGAACCATAGTAGGACCAATACAAGCCTTGTCCTGGCAGCCCTTGTGCTTTTCGCCTGCAGCGATCGGGAACCGACGGCGGAATCCACGTCGCAGGTCGAGGCATCGACAACCAGTCGCCCAAACATCATTTTCATCATGGCCGACGACCATGCCTACCAGGCGATCGGCGCCTACGGCTCAGTGCTCAATAAAACCCCCAACATCGACCGCCTGGCCGCCGAGGGCATGCGTTTCGACCGGGCGTACGTATCCAACTCCATCTGTTCGCCGGCGCGCGCGGCCACCCTGACCGGCAAACACAGCCATGTCAACGGCGTACGCGACAACCGCGGCGTTTTCGACGGTTCGCAGCAAACTTTTCCCAAGCTGCTACAGCAGGCCGGTTATCAAACGGCCCTGATCGGCAAGTGGCACCTGAAGTCTGAGCCGACAGGCTTCGATTACTGGCGGGTGCTGCCGGGGCAGGGTTTCTACTACCAGCCCGAATTCCGCACGCCTGAAGGCACCGAGACATTGTCCGGATACGTCACCGATGTCGTGACCGACCTTGCGATCGAATGGCTTGAAAACGGGCGCACGCAAGACCAACCGTTCCTGTTGATGTTCGGGCACAAGGCACCGCACCGCGAGTGGCTGGCCTCGCCGGATCACCTGGAAGCCTACAAGGACGCGCCGCTGCCGGAACCGGAAACCCTGTTTGACGATTACGCCGGGCGTGGTACGGCGGCCGCCACCGCCGAAATGCGCATTGCCGAGCACATGGGGTTCACCAACGACGGCAAACTCGATCCGGATATGGTCAAGGAACTGGGCTACAAGGACTTTATGGAATGGTACCAGCGCAATTACCGCAAGAGCCGCGCGCGCATGACGGACGAACAGCGCGCCGACTGGGACGCGGTATTCGGGCCGATCAACGAGCAATTCCGGGAATTGCAGCCGCATGGCGATGACCTGACCCGTTGGAAATACCAGCGCTACATGCAGGACTACCTGGCCTCGATCAACTCGGTGGACGACAACACCGGCCGCCTGCTCGACTACCTGGAGGCATCCGGCCTCGCTGAGAACACCGTTGTTATTTACACCTCCGACCAGGGATTCTTTCTCGGCGAGCACGGCTGGTTCGACAAGCGATTCATGTACGAGGAGTCGTTCCGTACGCCGCTGATCGTGCGCTGGCCCGGCACCGTGGCGCCGGGATCGGTCAGCGAGGAACTGGTGCAGAACATTGACACCGCGCCGACCTTGCTGGACATCGCGGGCGTCGAAGTTCCCGGCGACATGCAGGGCGTCAGCGTGACGCCCTTGCTGGTGGGGTCAACGCAACCGGTGCACGACGGGCTGTACTACCACTACTACGAATTCCCGGGCATTCATACGGTCAAGCGTCACTACGGCCTTGCCACCAAGCGCTACAAGCTGATCCACTTTTATTACGACATCGACGAGTGGGAGCTCTATGATCTCGAAAACGACCCTGGCGAGATGCTCAACGTTTACGGTGACCCGGCTTACGCGGACGTGCAGGCCGAATTGCACGTAAAACTCAATGAATTGCGCGAGCGATACGGCGATTCGGACGAGCTGACGCGGCAGGTCCTGGAGGCGGACCTCAGACCCGGCTTTGAATCGCGCCCCGCCAACGTGCTGTCGGAAGAAGAAGCCGCTGAAGGGTTCCACCTGATTTTCGATGGCCAGGGACTCTCAGGCTGGCGTGGGTTCAAGATGAAATCGGCGCCGGCGCGCTGGGTGGTCGACAACGGCTTGCTGACCAACTCGGGCCCGGCTGATGAGCCCGTGGACCTGGTCACAGACGACACTTACGGGAACTTCGAGCTGCGCCTGCAATGGATGGTTTCGGATGCCGGCGACAGCGGCATCCTGTTCAATGTCGTGGAGTCGGATGCATTCGAGCAAGCCTGGCAGAGCGGGCCGGAGATCCAGATCCTGGACAATGACAACCACCCGGACGCGGTCGAGAAGCACCTCGCCGGCGATCTGTACGACCTGTTATCGGGCTGGTATCGCATGGGACGCGAGGCCGGCAAATGGAACCAGTCCATGCTGCGGGTCGAAAACGGCCGTGTGCGGCACTGGCTGAACGGCTTGCTGGTCATCGACACGGTGCTCGGGTCGCCGGAGTGGCGGCAGTTGGTCGCCAACAGCAAATTTTCCGGCATGCCCGGTTTTGGGACGGCCGGCAGCGGTGTCATCGCCCTCAGGGACCAGGGCAGCCCGGTCTGGTTCCGCAGCATCCGGATCAAGGAACTGTAGGGACCAAGCAGCGGTTTTCATCCCATTCACCGGCCAGGAACAGGTCGGCTTCATGCAGCCGGCGCCGGGATGGTTTACAATGCTAATTAAATAAATATTCCAAAACTTGAAAAATGGAATATAATCTCCAAAAGCGTTTCGTTTTGATATTGCAAGGTTACATTCCCAAAGCAGAGCAGAGTGGTTAATATGAAACTTACATGTAAAGCACAGTTGCCCCCCCTAATTTCTGTGGCCCTTCTGGCGATGTCCAGTGTTGCCATTGCGCAGCAGACGGATCAGGACGCAGACACCGATGGCGCGGAAGGCGTTCTCGAAGAAGTTATCGTGGTAGCCCAGGGTTACCGCGAATCCCTGCGCAGCGCGATCCAGACCAAGCAGACCTCCAGCCAGATCGTGGATGCGATCACCGCCGAGGAAATGGGCCGTTTCCCCGCGCAGAACCTGGCTGAAGCCATGCAGGGCGTGACCGGCGTGGCCATGACCCGCGACGATGGCGGCGGCGAATTCATCTCCATTCGCGGCATGTCACCGGAGATGACCCGCATCGAGCTGAACGGCCGCACGGTTTCACTGACGGCAGGCAGCTCCAATCCGGGCAACGCCACGACATTGTCGTTCTTCTCGCCTGACATGATCAGCCGCGTGACTGTCATCAAGACGCCACGCGCGATAGACGTCGAGGGCGGCGTGGGCGGTACCGTCAAGCTGGAGACCATGAAACCGCTGGATCTGGGTGAATTCAGGGCCCGCGTATACGGCACCTACGGTGACGATACGGTCAAGAAAGACCCCGAGACCAACCTGGGCGCCTTCGTCAACATGGTCTTGGCCGACGGCCGTGTCGGTCTGGCACTGGGTGGAACCTACACCGACAAGGACCGCCGCATCGACCAGGCCGAGTCGCTTGACGGGTGGTTCCCGGTCGATGATGACCCGGCGCTCGGCTATTACCCGGGCCGCGTGCGTGTCCAGCAGCGCGTCGGCGAACAGCCACGCACCAACCTCAACGGCACGCTGCAATTCGCGGTCAGCGACGAGTTCATGCTGACTTCCGAATTCGTCTACGCACAGGAAGACCGCAACGACCTCCAGCAGAGGCTCGAAGCAGATTATTCCCGCGGCAACTTCATCAGCGGTGGTGAAATCTCATCGAATGGCACCTTGCTTTCCGGTGATTTCGACCGCGTCCGCGTGACGCTGAACTACCTCGACCGTTTGCGCGACATCGAGCAGTACGGTTACAGCTTCAAAGGCGATTGGAGCAGGGACGCATGGACCGTGACCGGTGAAGCAGCCTTCTCGCACAGTAACGAGGACACGCTGGACGCCCGGGCCCGGGCGCGCGTCAACCGCATGCCGGTCGGGTACGACGCCAGCAACCGGGATTTCATCGCCATCATCGATGCCGCCGGGACAACCGACCTGACCGATCTTGCAACGGCGGCCGATGGTTACCCGTCGTACAATCGCGTCGACTGGAACCTGCGTACCATCGGCACGGAGGAGACCGCCTTCAACCTGGACTTTGAACGCGACCTGGGCGGCATTTTCAGCACCCTGTACTTCGGTGCCCGTTACTCCTCGCGCGAAGTCAATCGCAAGCAGGGGCAGCCCGATTCTGACCTGATACCCGGGTTCCAGGAGCCGGGGTGGTTGCCATCACTGGCCGAAGGCAATTTCTTTTTTGACGATTACGCTCAACCGCTGTTGCCGGACTGGATTCGCCCGGACACGGGATCCATGCACCAATACGATGCCGAGGCCCGATCCGTGACCGAGTACAACCCCACGGACACCTGGACTATCACCGAGGACAACACGGCCTTTTATGTGATGACGGACTTTGCGAACGACACCGCCGATCATCCGTATTTCGGTAACGTCGGCGTACGTTACGTGGATTACGACTATTCTGGCGACGGTTACCAGACCGACCCGTCCAGCCCCGGCGACTTCATTCCCTACCACCCGAAGGACAGCGCCTCCGAGGTTCTGCCCAGCGCCAATGTGCGCTGGGATCTGAAATCTGGCGCGGACTCCAACCTGTTCCTGCGCGCAGGCGCGGGCCGGGTACTGAGCCGTCCGGACCCGCAGTACATTTCGCCAATCGCGCGCCTGAACGACGAACTGGACTCGGTTTCTGTAGGCAACCCGGGTCTCGACCCCTACCTGGCCTGGCAGTATGACCTGGCATTCGAGCGCTACTTCGGCGATACCGGCGAAGGCCTGATGTCGGCCGGCGTGTTTTACAAGGACGTGGAGAACTTCTTCGAGGAGGTCACGCTGACCAACCAGGACCTGTCACCCTGGGGTGTTCCGGACACCGGTAACGTGACGACTTACGTCAGCGGCGGGTCTGCAACGGTCAAGGGTTTCGAGGTGAGCTTCCAGACGCCCTTTACCTGGCTGGACGGTAAGTGGCAGAACTTTGGCGTGGTCGCCAACTACACTTACGTAGACAGCGAAAGAACCACGGATGACGGTAGCAAGGCGCCGATGCCCGGCACGTCCAAGCACTCGGCCAGCTTCGTGTTCTACTACTCGGGTGATAAGCTGGACTCGCGCCTGATCATGAATTACCGCGACGACTACCTGCTCGAGGAAGTCACCCAGCGGTACGTCAAAGGCGAGGCGAGACTGGATTTTGCCTTGCGCTACAACTTCACGGATAAGCTGGTGGGCTCGCTGGACGTGGCCAACATTACAGAAGTCACCCAGTACGGTTACAACGATGGTATCAAGGACCGCTTGTGGAGGCGCCAACTCGAGGGCCGCAAGACCACGGTTGGTCTCAGTTACACATTCTGATCCAGGGTTGTTCACCGAGGATCCAAGGGCGGCCGCTTGGCCGCCCTTTTTGTCATCAACGAGGGAAACGTACTATTGTCATCGCGGTCAATAACCAGCGAAGGTGAGTAAATGAACCGATTGCGTATCATGTCAGTCTTGCTTGCAGCGCTGCTGGCCGTACCGGCCTGGGCAGCCGGGCGGCCCAATATCGTGTTGATCATGGTGGACGACATGGGCTACTCCGATCCCGGCTTCATCGGTGGTGACATCGAAACACCCAACATCGATCGCCTGGCCGACGAAGGCGTCGTGTTTGAGCAGTTCTACAACAATGCGAAATGTTCGCAGACACGCGCCTCACTGATGTCGGGCCTGTACTACCAGCAGTCCCTCAAGAAAGGCCCGAGCGGCAACCTCGGCCACAACCAGTTGGCCGTACCCAACAATACGACCATCGCAGAGGTGCTCAAAGAGGCCGGTTACGCGACGGCACTGGCAGGTAAGTGGCATCTCGGTCAAACCCCGTACGAGCGCGGCTTTGAAAAGTTCTACGGTTTCCTCGACGGCGCCGGGCCCCACTGGTACTCGCCCCGCGTTTTTGGCGACTTCGACGTGCCGCGCGAATCTTTCTACTCCAGCGACGCCTACACCGATGCCGGAATTTCCTTTATCGAACAGGGTCTTGAATCCGATCGCCCATTTTTCCTGTACCTGTCGTTTGCGGCCCCGCACTACCCGCTGCACGCATTCGATACGGACATTGCCAAGTATGACGGTCATTTTGCGGGTGGCTGGGACAAGGTACGCGAACGTCGCGTACAGCACATGAAAGAGGCCGGTTTCATCGCCGAATCGTTCGCCGTCAAGCAACGCCTGACCGATCCGCAGCCGTGGGACACGACCAGGAACGGGTGGGATTGGGATACGCTCAACGCCGGGGAAAGAGCCGAGCAGGAAAGCCTGATGGAAACCTACGCGGCCATGCTGGACCGCGTGGACCAGAATATCGGGCGCTTGCTAGAGCGGTTGGAGTCACTCGGCGTCAAGGACAACACGGCGATCTTTTTCCTGTCTGACAACGGCGGTTCGCCCTATCCAAACCACGACGAGCCCGGCACCGAGCCTGGCCCCCCGGGTAGCTGGCGAACGCTTAACACGCCCTGGGCGCAGGTGAACTCGACCCCGTTCAGCCTGTTCAAGCGCTATTCGCACGAGGGTGGCATTTCGACCCCGATGGTCGCCTACTGGCCCACCGGGCTGGCGGAGAAGGGCCGGCGCAACCGCACGCCGCACCACGTGATTGACTTCATGCCGACCCTGCTGGAACTGGCCGGCGCGGAATACCCCCTAGAGCGATTCGGCGACCCGGTATTGCCGATGGCGGGCCGCAGTTTTCTACCGGTGCTGAAGAACGCGCCGGACACTGACCCGCGCAAGCTCTACTGGGACTACGCCAACAATCACGCGGTCCGCGACGGGCGTTGGAAACTGGTGCAGAGCAACCTGTCAGGTCAGTGGGAACTGTACGACATCGAGGCGGACCGGGGCGAGACCCGGGACCTGGCGGCCGAACACCCTGAAATTGCCGGCCGCCTGTTGAATGACTGGAATACGTGGCACGGGAGCGTCAGCCGCCACGAAAAGGTGAATCAGGAATGAAACGTGTATCACTGCTTTTACTATTGTTGCTTACAGGTGTTGCAGTAGCGGCGGATGAAAACCCGCCCTGGCAGCAGCCCGGTGCATGGCCCGACCGGGTCATTGCCACATTGACTGCGGAACCGGCCTCGTCGTTCAGCGTGAACTGGCGCACCGGGGCAGGTGTGATCTCGACAGTCGCCGAGATCGCTCCCGCAACGGCGGCAGCGCGCTTTGACCTGGCCGCAAAACGCGTACCGGCCCATTCTGAACTCTTTGAGTACGACCCGGCCTGGGTGGCGAACCGGCCAGGCTGG
>JAPHTE010000241.1 GCA_026196445.1 Lysobacterales bacterium | reverse complement strand
TCGCCTTCCTGACCCTGTCCATGGCCGTGATGGGTCTTGGCCTGGGCGCATTGTCGCTGCGGTTTTTCCCGCGCCTGCAACAGGCCACCGCTAGGATGCTGGTAATCGCGGCTGTTTTTGCAGCCGCCGGACCGGTGGCGGTTATCGCGCTGGGCCTGGAGTTTTCCCAATTATTGTTCAGCCCGGGTATGCTCGCCCGTTTCCTGCTGGCCGTGTTGTTGCTGGGCTTGCCCTACTTCTGCGTCGGCGTGGCGCTGGCGGCATTGTTCAAAAAGCACGTCGAGCACATGGATCACCTTTACATGGGCGACATGCTCGGCGCCGGTCTGGGTGTATTGGCCGCCATCGTCGCCATGAATACGCTGGGCACACCAGCGGCGGTGTTCCTGATCCCCGTTCCCACGTTGATCGCGGCCATGTTGATCGGCAAGGCCCGCTTGCGCTTCGTGGCACTGCTGTTATGTGTCGTGAGCATTGGCGCGTTGCCCTGGGCCGACGGCCTGCTGGAAGGCCAGCGCGAGGAACGCGCACCGGTGATCTACAAACACTGGGACGCGATGGCCAAGATCAAGGTTTTTGATTACGGCGCAGAAGCGCGTGGTATCAACATCGACAACGTGGCCAACACCCCGATCATCGCCTTTGACGGCGACTGGCAGGCCCTGGAGGAAGAGCCGATCGACTGGGATATCAATGTCGGCAACCTGGTGGGACGTTTCGATCATGCCACTTTCCTGTCACTCGGCGCCGGTGGCGGCGCGGATGTCATGCAGGCCCTGAACCACGGTGCTACGGAAATCCACGCTGTGGAAGTTAACCCGCACATCAACCGCATGCTGCTGGAAGGCGATCCGGACGGTTACCTGGAAATAGTGGACGAAAACGGGAAGATGAAGGAATTTGTCACCAGCGATATTTTTTCCGGGCACCTGTACCTGAACCCCAAGGTAAATGTTGTCAGCGAGGACGCACGGACCTATGTCCGGCGCTTCCACGACCGCTTCAATGTCATTTATTCACTGAGTTCGAACACCTTTTCTGCGCTGGGCTCGGGGTCATTTGCCTTCGCGGAAAACTACCTGTTCACGGTCGAGGCCTTCATGGATTACTGGAACGCGCTGACGGACGATGGCTTCCTGGTTATCGAGCACCAGTTCTACATGCCCAGGTTAGTCAGCGACGTGATGGTCGCACTGGCGGAACTAGGTATAGAGAATCCCGGTGAACACCTCGCTGTGTATACGATTCCCAACCTCAGGCGTCACGTGATGTTGCTGTCCAAAGAAGCACTGGATAACGAACTGCGCCAGACGGCGCTGGGTGAACTGAATGTTGAGGGCCGGGCCATGAAACAGCTGGTTTACCCATTGCCGGCGGGCGCCGAAGACAACCTGATCAACCGCATCGTTACGCAGGGCTGGGAAAACGTGGCGGATACCGCTGAGGTCGACGTTTCACCGACCCGGGATGATTTGCCGTTTGTCGCCCAGATGGGTTTGCTGCGGAATTTTGAGTTCGAGAAACTCCGGGACGTACATCCAATCGGTGACGTGTTCGGCTTTCCGCTCTCCAAGTCGATCCTGGCACTGATCGCCGCGGTGGTGCTGGCCATCGTCGTGCCATTGAACCTGTTGCCTTATCTCTTCAGCAAACAAAAACTGCCGTTCAGCGACTGGGCTTACTTTTTTGCCATCGGCCTCGCGTTCATGATCATCGAGATCATCCTGATCCAGAAATACACCCTGTTGATCGGCGCTTCCATCTACAGTATCGCCACGGTGTTGCTGACACTGTTGATCGCTTCGGGTGTCGGCGCACGTTATGCACGGCGCTTTGCTGGCTTCGTGCCGTTCATGGTCATTGCCGTTTGGGTCGTGTTGTTGTTATTGCTAGACGGTGCCCTGATCAACGCCACCAATTTCATGCCCATGCCGATGCGGGCGCTGTCCGTGGCGCTGGTGGTGTTCCCGCTCGGATTCTTCATGGGCATGCCCTTCGTCAAGGGTGCGCTCAGGGTCGGAGAACTGATCGACTGGGGCTTTGCAGTCAATGGCGCGGCCTCAGTGCTGGGTGCGACACTGGCCATCGTGTTGGCGTTCAATATCGGCTACACCAAGACACTGCTGGTGGCGGTGGCGGTGTATATCCTGGCGGGGTTATTGTTGTCACGCAAGCAGGTATAAAAAAACCGTTGTGCCGCTTTGTTAAGAAACATGCACCGGGGTGAGGTGCGCAGTAGGCGGGTCAACCGGTCCTTGTGAATTAGGCCTGTTTTTGCTTGAACGCCTGCGCAGCATTCAGCGACTCGCCCAGGGTGTGCGTCCTGGCCCATTGCTCGATCTGTTGCTTGAGAATCTCCCATTCCACATGCAACGGGCAGGGATTGTCGGCGTTACAGTTGCCCAGGCCGAACAGGCAATGGTCCTTGATGGGCCCGAACTCGACTGCGCGCAGGATATCGAGAAACCGGATTTCCACCGGCGGCCTGGCCAGCACGAAGCCGCCGTGGTGGCCCTTTTTTGAATCGACGATACCGTTGGCGGTGAGCCTGCGCATGATCTTGGAAAGAAACGCCGGTGGTACGTCAACGGCCTGGGCAAGCTGGCTGGAGGTGACCCGTTTGCCGGGTTCCAGGCGCGCCAGGTAGGTCGAGGCCCGCAGTGCATATTCGGCTGGTCTGCTTAGATACATGGGCGCTATTTATCTCATATTTTTAATCTCTTTACATTGCCATATTTCAATGGACTTGACAATCCATTGAGTTGCTTCTATGTTGGCGCTGGTATTTTCCGGAATTTGACAACTTGACAGCGGGGTGTTCACAAGCCCCACACGCGACCATCACGCAGTGCCTGGCAACCTTAAAAAGCAGGGATAAATAATGGCAACCACCTCTCCTGTTTACGAGTACAACAAGAAGAAACAAATCTCCGTCCTGAGCATGAACACACTGGCGTTTACGGTGAACTTCGCCGTGTGGACCATGTTTTCCGTCATCGGCATCAAGATCAAGGGCGAGCTGGGCCTGAGCGAAACCGAGTTTGGCCTGCTGATCGCCACGCCCATCCTGACCGGTTCCCTGGTGCGTCTGCCGCTGGGTTTCCTGACCGACCGCTTTGGTGGACGGAT
>JAPHTE010000175.1 GCA_026196445.1 Lysobacterales bacterium | reverse complement strand
TAGTGAGCGGGAATTGCCAACGATTGGCCTTGGCTGTATGGGCCTATCGGAGTTTTACGGTCTGCCCTTGGAGCGGAGTGTTGCAGTAAAACTGCTGCATGAAGCAATAGAGTTGGGGGTCGAACATTTCGATACTGCAGAAATGTATGGAATTGGCGGCGCAAATGAGTCACTTCTTGGCGAAGCGTTCAAGGATCGTCGCGACCGTGTTTTCATTGCCACTAAGTTCGGGCCAACAAGGGACTTTGTAACGGGTGAGTTCACCGGTCTCGATGGTTCGCGTGAAAACTGCAGGCGTGCCGTCGAAGGTTCACTGAAACGTCTACGTACCGACGTGATTGATCTCTATTACCTGCATCGTGTTGATCCGAACACACCGATTGAGGAGACTGTCGCTGCAATGGCTGAACTGGTGACCGAAGGCAAGATTCGCGCCATCGGCTTATCCGAAGCATCCGGCGAAACGATCCACCGCGCAGCCAAGGTACATCCGATTTCCTCAGTACAATCGGAGTATTCGATCTTCAGCCGGGATATCGAGACTCATGTCATTCCTGCCTGCATCGAAGTCGGCGCATCTCTTGTGGCCTACTCACCACTCGGCAGGGGTATGCTGACGGGACGGTTCAAGACAGAGACTCTGGGTGAAGACGACTGGCGATTGACAACGCCGCGTTACCAGGGGGACGCCTATACTGCCAACGTGGCGCTCGTTAGTGAGATCGAAGCCGTAGCGTCGAACAAGTCATGTACACCGGCGCAGGTTGCCCTTGCATGGGTAATAGGACGTGGGGAACACATCATGGCCCTTACGGGAACGACGAAACTGAAAAACCTCAAATCGAATCTCAGCGCCTACGATGTAAAACTGTCCTATGATGAGCAGGCTGCTCTGGATGCATTGGCAGATCGCGTCCGTGGTGAGCGCTACGACGAGTGGGGTATGGCGGGCATAAATGGGTAGATCGTTCTGCAAAATTGCAAGCTACCGCATCCTGTGAACCTGTGCATATGAATGACGAACAGACCCCACTACCGCTGCACGGTTCATGCCATTGCGGCTCGGTCCGCCTTAGGCTTCCGACGGCGCCCGAAACGGCGACGAGTTGCAACTGCTCGTTATGCCGGCGTACGGGAGTGATATGGGCCTATTATGAATTTGGAACAGTTATTATCCAGGGCCACCCAGAGAACACGGAAAGCTACATCTGGGGTGATCGGACCCTGAGGAACTTTCGATGCAAGACCTGCGGGATCATCACCCACTGGGAGCCGCTTGAACCCGCGCCGGGCGCTCGTCATGGAGTAAACCTGCGGAACTTTGAACCCGGGCTCCTGGAGTCGGTCACCATCAGGCAGTTCGATGGGGCAGATACATGGAAATTCCTGGATTGAGCACTTACCGCTTCTTGCATTCGGCGCTCAGAATTTCACAGGTGCCGCATAACAAGAGCTTCCAGCCGGCAAGGTCGGAGGTCACGGCTTTGGCTGCCGCCAGGCCCACGTTACATCGACCTCGCAACTGAGCCTGGTCGTTGGGCGGTTCTTTGAAATGAGTCACAAGGCTGAAAGCCCGAATGTTAAGAGATGGCAGGTCATCGCCGGCTGGTTTCTGACGCTGTCATACATTATAGGGTCGCCTGCCTACGTCATCGTTGAGGCAAGAACAGGGCTGTTTTCGGAGCGCTTCGATTATTCACCAGAATTCCTCTATATAGTGGCCAGCGTCCAGTTTTTTTGTGCCCTGTTTCTATTTGTCCGTAATTTGGCGGCTTGGAGCAGCGCCATTCTGACGGTGTTGGCATTGGGGGCCGTGTATTCTCACTTCAAGATCGGGTCACCCCTGACATCATTGCCGGCTATTGCCTACACCCTGGTTCAGATTTGGTACGGCAATCGTATGTATCGCCAAAGTCAGGAGAAGGCGGAGTGATCAGGTTCCGGTCGGCGGTTCATGCTGGACGTTTGGCGTAAATTGGGGGCACCATTGATGGCAAAGCGCACATCCGCAGATATCCTTTCAGGCCTTGCATTTGGTGTAACAGTACTGGTGCCGGCCTTTCTGTTCTTCCATTTATCATATGAGAGCTTTCCGCATTTGGCTGCTACGTCAGCGGAATTACTTGTCAGGTAATCGAACAAACCGTACAACTCATAAGGACCATAGCTATGCACTATATACTTTTCTATGAATATGCCCCTGATTATATGGAGCGTCGTGGTGAATTTAGAGAACAACATTTGTCATTGGCAAAAGCTGCTATTGATCGCGGAGAATTTTTTCTGGGCGGCGCGTTTGCTGAACCGGCTGACGGGGCAGCAATTGTGTTTAAGGGGGATTCACCGGATGTCGCGGAGTCGTTTGCCCGGGCAGATCCATATGTGGTTAATGGTTTGGTGACTTCCTGGCACGTGAGAGAGTGGACGACCGTGGCAGGAAAAGACGCTGACAACCCAATTGTTTCGTAAACCCGGATGCCTGGCTCGCAATTGGAAATCCAACCGTTAAGATTTCACCGCAGTGGCGGTTGCTGGATCAGCGTCGCATAGGTTTCAAACGACTCAGAGCCACGTTGCACCTGGAATTCGACCCGGGAGCCCGGTTTGCGCTGGGCGATCATCAGCATCAGTTCCCTGGCATCGTTAACTTCGACACCATCAATGCTGAGCAAAATATCGCCGGGCCGCAACCCCGCAGTCCAGGCCGGCCCGTCCGGGGTGACATCCCTGATCTGGGTGCCGCGCCTGAGCGCGCTGCCGTCGGTTTGCAGCGACAGGGGCAGGTCGCTGAACAGCGCGCCCAGCCAGCCTCTTCGCACACTGCCGTTCTCAATGATCTGTTGCATGACGTCCCGGGCCATCGTGATCGGGATGGCGAAACCGATATTCTGCGCACCCTGTGCCTGGCCCAGGTTGCGGGTATTGATGCCGATGACTTCGCCTCGATAGTTGATCAAGGCACCACCGCTGTTGCCGGAATTGATCGCGGCGTCCGTCTGGATGAAGTCCTCGTACATGACCGAGCGCAGGTCGTTGCGGCCGGTCGCGCTGATGATGCCCATGGTAACGGTATGGCTCAAACCATAAGCGTTGCCAATGGCCAGTACCACGTCACCGACCCGCACGTTACTGTCTGTGGCCAATGGTGCTGCCGGCAGACCGGTGAGGTTGATTTTCAGCACGGCCAGATCGGTTTCCGGGTCGCTGCCCACTACCTGGGCGGCGGCGAAGCGTCCGTCCCACAGACCCACGCTGATATTTTGCACCTGGCTGATGACGTGGTTGTTGGTCAGAATGTAACCGTCCGCGCTGGCCAGTACACCTGAGCCCAGTTTCGGTATTGAACGGGCGACGTACTGGCTGCCAAAAATTCTTTGCAGGCGAGCGGGCACCTGGGTCAGTTCGACACTCTTGGTGTAGATGCTGACCACCGACGGTGCCGTGCGGTCGACGGCATCGGCGTAAGAGACCGGTGCGGCGGGGGCTTGGGTGGTGGGTTGCGGTGGCGGTGAGAACCGTTGGCTGACACTGGGCCACAGGTACAAAATGATAAAAGCCAGTGCCAGTCCGGCGATGACTGAACGCAGCAAAAAGACCGCAAGGGAACCCGCGGTTATCTGTTGTCGATTACTTTGGCTTTTTGCCTTCTTCATACCGGTCAAAATCCGTAGCTTTTGGTTGAAAGTAGATTATCCTTGAATATCAATGCTCGCCGCCAGCGGCCACCGACCATTCTATCGGCAAATCGTTTGTTTCGCATGAGCCGATTCGGTAAAATAGTGGATTGGTTCAGGTGAGGGACGGGATGTTTGCTGCGCAACTTACAGGCACGCTGTTGTCCAAAGCCTGTATTGACCAAAAGAATTCGAACTTCCTGATTTTGAGTGATCGCCCTGGCTTGGGGCATATTTCTGTTGGAGAACTAAATGTCATCTGATGGCGTGAACAAGGGGCGACGTCGGTTTCTGGTCGCCACTACTTCTGTTGTGGGCGGGATAGGTGCAGGTTTTGCAGCCGTTCCGTTCATCAAGTCATGGATGCCCAGCGCCCGTGCACAAGCGGTCGGCGCACCGGTGCAGGTCAATATCGGCAAGTTGAAGGAAGGACAGTTACTCAAGGTTCAATGGCGCGGACAGACCGTTGGCGTGTTGCGCAGGACCCCGGAAATGATTGCCAACTTGCCCAAGGTCGACGACGCATTGTCCGATCCGCAGTCGGCTGATGCCGAACAGCCTGAATACATACACGGCGAGGAACGGGCCCTGAACCCGGAATTCCTGGTTGTCAATATGCACTGCACCCACCTGGGCTGCATACCGCAGATGATCCCGCAGGTGGGGCCACAACCGTTCGATGAAAACTGGAATGGTGGTTTCTATTGTCCCTGCCACAAGTCAAAGTTCGACCTGTCGGGCCGCGTTTACAAGGGTGTGCCGGCGCCGGCTAACCTGAGAATTCCGCCTTACAGCTTTCTCGATGAGCGCACTGTCATGATTGGTGTCAGTCCGCAGGGGGCAGTTTAATGGCCAGGTTCACGGACAGCGTTAACAGGCAGGCGAGTGCGTTGCTGGGCTGGTTCGACAAGCGTTTACCGGTCACCGCGTTCTGGAACAACGTGATGACGGGTTACATGGCGCCCAAGAATTTCAACTTCTGGTATTACATGGGCTCGCTAGCCCTGTTGGTGTTGGTTATCCAGATACTGTCGGGAATTTTCCTGGCCATGTATTACAAACCGTCGGCGGCCGAAGCTTTCGCGTCGGTCGAATACATCATGCGTGACGTGGACTGGGGCTGGCTGATCCGCTACATGCACACCACCGGCGCCAGTTTCTTTTTCATCCTCGTGTACCTGCACATGTTCCGTAGCCTGTTGTATGGTTCGCACAAGGCGCCGCGTGAGTTGTTGTGGGTGTTCGGCATGCTGATTTACGTGCTGCTGATGGCCGAGGCGTTCCTCGGTTACATCCTGCCGTGGGGCCAGATGTCCTACTGGGGCGCGCAGGTCATCATCAACCTGTTTGGCGCGTTGCCGAAAATCGGTGAACCGCTGACGCAATGGATAAGGGGTGATTACTTCATCTCTGATGCGACTCTGAACCGCTTCTTTGCACTGCACGTCATCGCCGTACCGCTGGCGCTGTTGGGCCTGGTATTGTTGCACCTGGTGGCCTTGCGTGAAAACGGCTCCAACAACCCCGACGGTATCGAGATCAAGGCCAACAAGGACGTGGACGGCAAGCCGCTGGACGGTATCCCGTTCCACCCCTACTACACGGTCAAGGATATTTTCGGTGTCGGCATGTTCCTGATCATATTCTGCTTCGTGCTGTTTTTCTGGCCGGAAGCAGGCGGTATGTTCCTGGAGCACGATAACTTCTTTCCGGCCGACCCGCTGGTGACACCGACACACATTAAGCCGGTCTGGTACTTCACGCCGTTCTACGCGATCCTCAAAGCGGTTCCGAATAAGCTGGGGGGTGTGATTATGATGGGCGCCTCGGTATTTGTGCTGTTCCTGTTGCCATGGCTTGACCGCTCGCCGGTCAAGTCCATACGTTACCGCGGTGCATGGTACAAGATACTCCTGGCCCTGTTCACGATCGCTTTTGTTCGCCTGGGCCTGCTGGGGATGGCTGAAGGTACGCCTGCGCAAACCTGGGAGATGCGGGTCTGGACACTGGTTTACTTCATGTTCTTTGTACTGCTGTTTTTCATGAGCCCGAAAGCCAAGACGAAACCAGTGCCGGACAGGGTGACCCACTGATGAAAAAATTAGCCAAATACCTGTTTATTGCAGTTGCCTTGCTGCCTGGTGCCAGCGTGGTGGCAACTGCCGCCGGCAGCACACATGTGGAATCTTCCGGCGTCAACGTCAATGATACGGCGTCCCTGCAACGCGGGGCCAAGTGGTACGTCAACTATTGCCTGGGTTGCCATTCGATCAGTTACATGCGCTACAACCGCCTTGCGAAGGACCTCGGCCTCAGTGAAGACCAGGTCATGCAGAACCTGGTGTTCTCAGACGCCAAATTTGGCGAGACCATGGATATTGCCATGAGTGAGGAGCAGGCCAAGGCATGGTTCGGTAAAGCCCCGCCGGACCTGTCGTTGACGGGGCGCGCACGTGGGGCCGACTGGCTGTTCGCCTACTTGCGCAGTTTTTACCGGGATGAGACAGGTGGCTGGAACAACACGGTGCTACCCAATGCCGCGATGCCCAACGTGTTGTGGAGACAGCAAGGTATACAATCCCCTGTTTACCGCCAGGAAACCGGTGACAATGGGTTTACCCGGGACGTTATCGATCATTTCGTATTGACCACACCGGGCAGCCAGTCACCGGAGGAATTCGAGCAGACGGCGCGGGATATTGCCGCGTTCCTGCAATACACGGGTGAGCCGGTACAACTGGAGCGCAAGGGCATCGGTGTATGGGTGCTTTTGTTCCTGGCTCTATTCACGTTTATTGCCTACCTGTTGAAAGCAGAATACTGGCGTGACGTTCATTAATTTGCATATAACAACAGGGCATTGCCCTTCGTTCATGCCAACAGGAGAAACCTAGTGACAGCAGCAGTAAAAGGCCGTTCTACAATGGCGCTTTATTCTTCAGACCGTGACATCCATTGTCACCGGGTCCG